>CAZZDX010000077.1:0-11791 GCA_964653185.1 uncultured Bacteroidales bacterium | reverse complement strand
GTTGTTTATGATTTAAAAAATTTGTTTTTCAATTTTAGTCGGATAATAGTGATTCATTATATTTGTTTCTTGAAAGAAATGAATTAATAGAAGTCCCCTTAAACATCTTTCCTAATTGATTTTAAATTTATATCAGCAGAGACACAAATTTTGTGTTTCTACTACTTTAATTTCGATAAAAATAGTTAAAATTTTTGATAAAAATCAAGAGATGTTTTATTTGCTGACTACTGGTTAAAGATTGCTGAGATTATTACAATATTTTAATATCTTCAACAACCATAATCAGAACAAATTTTAAACCATTTGGATCAGGCAACCGCCTGATTACTAATTTCAAAAAAAATATTCTAAATTTTGATAATATCAATTTAGTTTGGTCATAAAGTGATGCTCTGTTTCAACTTACATCATTATACCATTTTACTAGTTCACACATGATTTTGTAGATTCAGAGCTTGTAAAAAAAAATTATTTTAAATCATTTTACAAGCCCTAAATACCTAAAGAATAGTACTATCTATCATCTTTTCTTTCTCTAGCCTGATTTACTTTTAGGCTTCTTCCTTTAACTTCAGCACCGTTTAATTCATCTATTGCTTTTTTAGCATTTTCGTCATTTGGCATTTCTATAAAACCAAATCCTTTACTTCTTCCAGAGTATTTATCAGATATTATTTTTACTGAGTTTACTTCGCCATACTCTTCAAAAACTTGTTTTAATTCATCTTCACTAAGATTAAAATTAAGATTTCCAATATAAATGTTCATGTTTTAAAAAAAAATTAAATAAGTATAAAAAAATTAATTGCGGCAAAGATAATCTATTTTTTTAAAAAAATAATATAAATTTAATTTTTTTTAAAAAAATCGTATAAAATCTAATGTAAAAATTTTATACCATTTATTTTTTGTTGCATGAGAGTTAATAGTTAATAATTAGATATTTTATTGCATTTCAAAATAGCAAGATACAGGATAATGGTCAGAGGATTTAATATGATAAGTTTTAAAGTTATAAGAAGTAATTTTTTTATTATATAATATATAGTCAATACGAAAAGAAGGGAAAATTCCCGAATATGTTTGCTCAAAACCTTTTCCGTTTTGCACAAATGCATCTAACAGTCCTTTTGACACAGTATGATAGGTATATGAAGACGGGACATCATTAAAGTCGCCACAGATAATCACAGGATAAGGACTGGATTTAATATGTATGGCAACAAGTTCTGCCTGACTTGCACGTTTTATAGAAGATGTTTTTAAAAGAGATAAGATTCGTTTGGAACCTTTTTTCACTTCTTTTTTGTTTGTTATATTTTTTATATCACTCATATCTTCTGCAAATTTATAATCCTTATTTCCTAAATGGACTGACTCAAAATGAACATTATAAACCCTTATTGTGTCATTGTTTATTTTTATATCAGAAAAGATACAAGAATTACAGGAATTAGTATTAAACAAAATTTTTCCTTTGTTTATTATAGGATAATAGCTAAAAGTAGCAAGTCCAAAATAATTAATGTTTTTTGATGATTTTGTATATTCTGTATGATAATTAACAGCTTTTTGAAATTTTATGATAGCATCAAGGGTTTTAAATTTGCCTGTTTTGTCATATACAAATTCCTGAAAACAGATAATATCAGAAGATTGGTTTTTTATAAATTTAAAAATACTATCTCTTCTTTCAAAGTTATATGACCAATCTTTATTATAGTTATATAAGCCAAAAGACCTTATATTATATGAAAGTATTTTAACTTTGTTATCACTTACAGGTTTTTGTTTATTATTAAATTGTATATAATTAGTGATATGATTCCAGCCAATCAATATGGATATTAAAGAGATAAAGAGATGTTTTTTTAGACGTAATAACCAGAAAATAACAAAAATGATATTTATAATTAACAAAATTGGGTAAACTAAGCCAAAAAAAGCTATTATCCACAATGTTGCAGGGCTGATATATGATGCTGTATAAGAAATTAATAAGCATATAGCAAAAAAATAGTTAATCAGCAGTAATATTCTGCTTATAAATGATAGCTTTTTATTTTTATCTTTTTTTTTAATCATAAATAGTCAATAATTATTTGTAGGCATCGGTCAGTCGCCCGACTGATTTTGAATTTTAGTCATTTTAACTGTAAATGGGGACATTATTTTTTATCGCTCATTTTAAAAAGTAATTCTTTTTCTTTTTTAGACAAACTGCTATATCCTGATTTTGAGATTTTATCAAGGATTGCGTCAATATTTTTTTGTTTTTCTGCTTTTCTTTTGTTATATTCTTTATCAGATAAGGGACGTTCTTTTCCTTTACTATATTTGTTTTTAGTTTTAAATTTTGTTTTTGGTTTATATTTAAAATAGTTAATAAAACTATAAAAGATTTTTTTTAAATAATCAATTATCACACTTATATCTTTCCCTTTTTTTAATTTATAGATATAAAAGAAGCCCCATAAAGCACCGCCTAAATGAGCCAGATGACCACCCGGATTTCCTTTGCTGATGCTTAATATATCTAAAACAACAATTATTATTGCAATATATTTGAGTTTTATAGGTCCAACAAACATTAGATTTACAGAATAATTAGGCACATAAGTAGCTATAGCAACCAAGATAGCAAGTATTGAAGCAGATGCACCTAATGCAACAGAATAGGCGACAACATCTTTAAATGCAGGAAATATGTTGTATGAGATTATATAAAAGAGAGCACCTGCTATTCCGCCAAGTATATAAGTATTTATTAATTTACGATTACTCAGATATTCTGAAAAAATTTTGCCGGCAAAATATAATATTATCATATTAAAAAATAAATGGAAAAAGTTTTCGTGTAAAAACATATAAGTAAACAGTGTCCATGGTTTAAAAAGTAAAGAGTGTAAGCTGGAAGGAACTGCAAATAATTGCAAAACAAAGAAGTTTGATTTTATTTGAAATAACCAGTAAAAAAGTTTAATAATATTAACAACAAGAAATACAATAACATTAATTGTTATTAGCTGTGATAATACTGATTTGTTTTTAAAAAAATATTTTATTTCATCTAATATAGAAGTTTTATACATCATATTATTTTTAGAATAAATAGCTAATAATCAATAAGTTGCTTATATAAAAATGATAATTTTATTAATTCTGTCAATTTAATTTACAAATATATAAAAAATTATATCTTTGTTATGAAACTAAGTTGATTATTATACTCTGCTTCGTAATAATTTGAGCTAATTTATCAGGCAGTTGCCTGAAAACAATTATAATTTTAACATATAGACATTAATTGTCATTAATAGTCATTAATAGTCAATAACAACAAATGACAGCGAAGCCGAATGACTATGAATGACAGTGAGCAAAGCGAACAAATGACGGCGAAGCCAAATGACTATGAATGATTGTAATTTATTACGGTTCTACTGAGCTTGCCGAAGTGCAAAATATAACCTCTCAAAGTATAAAATAAATTCAATATAAAATTGGTCTAAAAAATTTATTTTGTAAAATACTTTTAAAAATTATTAAAGTAATATTAATAGAAGTTATTTTATAAAAAATGTATATTTGCAATATACAATAATCTGTCTAAGTGGATAATATACTCAATAAAATCAGGATTATAATTTTTTTTGTAAGTACGAAAAACTTTTGAATATATGAAAATTCTTATGTTAAATTATGAATATCCGCCTTTAGGAGGTGGGGCAGGAGTGATTACTCAACATATATCCGAAAGTTTAACTAAATTAGGAAATGAAGTTACAATTTTGACAACATGGTTTAAAGGTGAAAATCAGGATGAAACACAAGATAATTTAAGAATAATAAAACTTAAAGCTAAAAGAAAATATACTTATAAATCAAACCTCGTAGAGATGCTTTCGTGGATTAGAAAAAGCAAATTTTTTTTAAAAAAATATGATAAAATAAAAGAATTTGATTTATGTTTTGCCAATTTTGTATTACCCGGTGGCGATGTCGCTTATTATCTGAAAAAAAAGTTTAATACTCCGTATGTAATTATATCTCATGGACATGATGTCCCTTGGTTCTATCCAAAACAAATGTTTTTTTATCATTTGGTAACTTATTTCTGGATAAAAAAGATATGTTTAAAATCAGAGATAAATTTTGTCCAAACCGATAAAATGAAAGATAATATAGATGATTTTTTGGGAAAAAAATTTTATAATAAAAATATAATAATCCCAAACGGATGGGATAGCGAGAAGTATAAGTCAGATTATTTAAAAAAATCAAAAAAGTTTAAAATCATATTTGTTGGACGACTTGTTGAACAAAAAGACCCTTTTACTTTTTTGAAAGCTATAAAATTATATTTTATCAGGAATAATGACTTTGTTGTTCATATATTAGGAGATGGTAAATTAAGAAAGGAAATGGAAAAATTTGTTGATAGAAATAAGTTGAATAAAAATGTAAAATTTTTAGGTTGGGTATCAAAAGAAAAGATGATAGAGGAATATCAATCTGCAAGTTTGCAGGTAGCACCATCATTGGATGAAGGAATGTCAATTGCAATATTAGAAGCTTTATCTTGTGGACAGTATATTATTTCAACTCCTTTGAGTGGTAATATTGATATAATTAAACCAAATTTTAATGGTGATTTTATAAAAATCGGTAATTATAAATTGTTGTCTGAAAAAATTGATGACTTTTATAAAAATAAGTTCCTTAAAAATTATAAAATAGATAAAAATATTGTAGAAAATCTAAAAAAAAGATTTGAATGGAATAATATTGTTAAAGAATATAACAAATTGCTGATAAATTTATTAGAAAAAAAATAATTAAATGAATATATTAGGCATATCATGTTTTTATCATGACTCTGCGGCATGCCTTGTAAAAGACGGAAAAGTGATAGCAGCTGCTCAGGAAGAAAGATTTAACAGGATTAAAAATTCCTCAGATTTTCCTATTAATGCTATTAACTATTGTATACAAGAAGGGGAAATAACATTTGATGATATTGATTATATTGGATTTTATGAAAAACCATATCTTAAATTCTCACGCGTAATTATAAACCACTTAAATTCATATCCTTTCTCATTCCCAAATTTTTTAAGAACAATACCTTACTGGCTCCAGGATAGATTAATAATACCTGTGTTATTAAAAAAAGAATTATGCTATGAAGGTAAAACATTGTTTATAAAACATCATATATCGCATGCTGCAAGCGCATTCCTTGTATCACCTTTTGAAGAAGCAGCAATTATTACAGCAGATGGCGTAGGCGAACTTGCAACTACAACTTATGGATATGGGAAAAAAAATAATATCAGGATTATTAAAGAATTACAATATCCCAATTCGCTGGGTTTGGTCTATACAGCAATTACATCTTATTTGGGATTTAAAGCAAACACAGGAGAAGGCAAGACAATGGGATTATCTGCGTATGGAAAACCAACTTATATTGATAAATTTAAAGAGATAATTACAGTTAAACCTGACGGCAGCTTCAAAATTGACAACAGTTTCTTTGGCTTTAACAAAGGAACAAAAATGTATAGCAGAAAATTTATAAAAACTTTTGGAAAACCAAGGAAAACTAAAGAAAAAATAGAGCAAAGACATTGTGATATAGCAGCAAGCTTGCAAAAATTTACCGAAGATACATTCATTGCAATAGCAAGGAATGTTTATAAAGAAACTAATATGGACAATCTTTGCCTTGCAGGAGGAATATTTCTTAATTGTGTGGCAAACAACAGAATACTTGAAGAAACGCCATTTAAAAAAATGTTTATCCAGCCGGCTGCTGGCGATGCCGGTGGTGCTCTTGGCGTTGCTCAATATATTTATAACAGCATTTTAGATAATCCAAGAAATTATGTTATGGAAAATGCCTATTTAGGACCTGACTTTTCTGAAAATAAAATAAAAAAATGCCTGTTAAAAGCAAATATTACTTTCAGGAGATATGAAAATGATGAACTTACCAAATATATAGCACAAAAAATATCAGAAAACAATACTATTGGCTGGTTTCAGGGAAGAATGGAATTTGGACCTCGTGCATTAGGCAATAGGTCTATATTTGGTAATCCCTGCAATCCGGATATGAAAAACATTTTAAATGACAAAATTAAAAAAAGAGAAACTTTCAGACCTTATGCTCCTGTAATATTAGAAGAAAAAGCAAGTGATTTCTTTGATATGCAAAGTACTTCACCTTTTATGCTGATGGCACCAAAAGTTAAAAAAGATAAAGAAAAACTCGTGCCTTCCATAACTCATATAGATAAAACAGCAAGAGTGCAAACAATAAATAAAAAGACAAATCTTTTGCTCTGGAATTTAATTAACGAATTTGAAAAAATAACAGGCGTGCCAATAATAATAAATACCTCTTTTAATTTAAGAGGCGAACCAATAGTATGTTCACCGGATCATGCCATAAATGATTTTCAAAAAAGTAAAATGGACTATTTGGTATTAGGAAATTTTGTTGCAAAAAGAAACTAAATAATTTAAAACATACTCTAAAATGGTCGTTTTAATTGATAATTATTGATCGTTGATTGTTAATTGATAATTGTTGATTATTAATGACAACTAATTATAAATTGCAAAAGTTAAATTTATAACTATTGATAGTATAAAAAAATGAAAAAAATATCAATTTTCCTTGCAGGACTTATTATTGCTCTTATCATTTTAGAAATATGTTTGCGAATTATTGGATATATCCATATAAAAAATTTATCTTCTGATAATAATATAAAAAAAAGTAATTACACAATACTGACTTTAGGTGACTCTTTTACCGAAGGCGTTGGCGCCCCAAAAGGCAAGGATTATCCAACACAACTTCAGCAACTTCTCAACTCTAAAACCAATAAAACTTTTAAAGTCATCAACAGAGGAATGTCAAGCCAAAACACTGCACAGGTTTTAAATCTATTACAGTCAAATATAGATGATGTAAAGCCCAATCTTGTTATACTTTTAATCGGAGTAGCTAATAAATGGAACTTTTGGGGATATGGAAGTTCTGAAACAAACAAATCAATAAATAAGTTGCTATATAGAATCCGAACTTTTAAGTTGATTAAACTTTTGTATTATGATATAAAATATAAAGGAAATAAAGAGTTAATACATGAATTAGTAGATAGCAAAACTCATTTGGAACAAAATAAATATAAAAAAGTTATAAAAAATTTAAAAAATGGTGTTAGAAAAAAGACAAAAAATGGTGATAATTACTTTGATATGGGATTTTTTTATATACACGAAAAAAATGGTTATAATGCGATAAATTGGTTTGAAAAAGGAATAAAAGCAGACCCTGACAATCTTTCTAATTATTATGGTATATATTATGCTTATAATATGATAAAACAAGATGATGAATTTATAAAATGGGCCGGACAGAAAATAAAAGAAAATTCAAACAAGTTCATTTTTTATTATGCCCTTAGCCATATATACGAGTCGCAGGCAAATTATGCCAAATCACATAAATATGCTATAAAAGCAATAGATATTTTTAAAAAAGAAAAAACTGCAAATACATCAAAATATTATAATTATACTGCTTTTGCCAATGTTTACCTAATTAATGAAAACGACGAGTTTATAGAATGGTTTAAAGAAGAAAAAGAAAAAAACCTTATAATCTCCAATTTATATGACTCTCTTTACAAAAAATATAAATACCAAATTAATAAAACACAAAAATTATGGTATGAAGATGAAAAAGCATTAAAAAATAATATTAAAAATTTGAGCAAAAAAAATAATTTGCTTGTCTTTGACTGGATGGAATCTGATATAGAAAAAATTGTAAAAATTTGTCAATCACAAAAAATTAAATTAATAATACAAAATTATCCTGTCAAGGCAAATCCTCCTGTTAAAAGTATAGAAAATGAAATATTAAAAAATATTGCAGAAAAATATTCTATTACTTTTATAAACAATTGGAAAACATTTGATCTGCTAAAAGAAAGAAAAAAAGAATTCTTTCAACCACAAACAAATGCTGTGCATTGTAGCGCAAACGGCTATAAACTTATGGCACAAAATATTTATAACAAAATTTTAGATGAAAATATCTTTAACTTAGATACTACTATGCTAAATCACTAACAAAATATGAAAAAAGTATTAAAAAAAATATCAGTTTTCTTTACAGGACTGATTATTGCTCTTATTATTTTAGAAATATGCTTACGAATTATTGGATATATCCATATAAAAAATGCATCTTCTGATTTACATAAGCAAAATAAAAGTGATTTTACAATATTAACCATTGGCGATTCTTTTACCGAAGGCGTTGGCGCCACAAAAGGCAAAGATTATCCAACACAACTTCAGCAACTTCTCAACTCCAAAACCAATAAAACTTTTAAAGTTGTTAATGGAGGACAATCAGGACAAAATACAGCACAGGTTTTAAATAAGCTTCAATCACAAATAAACATTGCAAAACCCAATCTTATCATTCTTTTAGCCGGACAAGCCAATAGATGGAATTTATGGGGATATAATAATTATACCAATAACTTATTGTATAGAATTCGTGTTTATAAATTTATAAAACTCTTATATCTTAACATAAAAGACAAAAAAATGTATAATAACGAATTTTCTTCTGAAAACGAAAAAGCTATAAAACAATTTAAAAATGATATAAAAACAAATCCTGAAAACGGAAAAAATTATTATAACATAGGAGGATATTATTTATATATAAAAAAGGACTATCACCAAGCTATCAAATGGTTTGAAAAAGGAATAAAAACAGATTGCAAAGAACCTGCAAATTACAAAGGATTATATTATGCTTATAACTGTTTAGATGAAAAAGAGTTATCAGTAAAATGGGTTAAACAAAAAATAGAAGAAGACCCAAGTAATATTAACTTATGGAACCTCTTAACAAAAAAAAATATTCAACAATATCAAAGTAATTGGATTATTAAAGAAATAAATGTATTAAAACAAAATATAAAAACAAATCCTGATATCTTTGATAATTATATAGCCGCTAACACAGCTTATAATTTAATAAACAAAAATAAAGAATCTATAATATGGGCTAAACATGAATTAGAAAAAAATCCTGATAATTTTATCCTGTATTATGGAATTGGTAATATATATAAAACCAGTGGAGATTCTGCAAATGCACATAAATGGTTCCTGAAAACTATAAATGTTTTTGAAAAAAGTATAAAAACAAATCAAAAAAATTATAACAACTATACAAACATTATTTATACTAAACTAATATCTCATGACGATGAGTTTATAAATTGGTTTAAACAAAAAAATATCAATAAAAAACAAAATATTATAGATAATGAAGATAAAATAAATAAAATAAACACCCAAAATGGACCATTAGTTATTTCTTGGGTAACATCTGATATAAAAAAAGTTATAAAAATTTGTCAAACACAAAAAATCAAACTTATTATACAAAACTATCCAATGCGATATGGTTACAATGATGCAATATCAGAAAATCAAACACTTGAAAATATTGCACAAAAATATTCTATCCCTTTTGTAGACAACAATCAAACATTCTATCAGTTAGGAGAAACCCAAGATAAGTTTTTTCAACCTAAAAATCAGGGGACACATTGCAATGCTAACGGCTATAACCTTATGGCACAAAATATATACAACAAAATAATTAAAGAAAATATATTTAACATAAAAAATTAATTATCACCTAATCTCTTAACTTTAAATTTTGAAAAAAATTTATATTTTCATACCATTCTTTTGATGATTTCCCTTGTAAAAGATACTGTGCTAATAACTTGCCAATATCTATTGAATGATCAGAATTGAATTGTAAAAAAAATCCTCTCCTTCCGCTTACGTATATATAAGGAAATTCTTTACTCAAATATTCTAAAACAGAATTAATAGCTTCTTGCCATCCTACAACGAAAACAGGATAAACACTAGGCAAATTAATTATAAAATTTTTTTCTGATAAATAGCCATGCACTCCTGAAATTAATCCTGATTCAATTAAATCACTAAAACAAACATCACAAATATCTTTAGAGCACATATTCCATATATCATCATCTTTACTACAAGGAATCTCACAAACAAAACTTGTAAAACTATTATCTTTCTGCATCAAATTAGAAAATCTTTTTGGAATTGACACTCGCCCTATTTTATATTTCTCTTCAGGAAAATAAAATGTCTCTCCTTCAAGCTTTGGATCCTCTTTTATATGCATATAAACCAATTTTAAGCCACGCCATTTTATTTTACTAAGTATGTTACAAATATTTTTATTCGGATTTAATTTCAATATTAATTCATCTATAGGTATTGTTGAAATCAACTTATCAAAATCAATACTATAACTATTCCCTTGTGCGTTAAAAGATATTCTTTTATCATCTTTCGGATTATCTATACAGAAATCTTTAACATCTTTTATTATTCTAACTCCATTATCTTTTATTTTTTTTTCTAAACCTTGCACAAAAGTTCCTATTCCTCCATCTAAATAATAAAAATAATCTTTCCTTTTCTTAAAATAATAAGTAAACATATCTTTTAATAAAGTTAATGGATTCTTTGACATAGAAGTCCTGTTCTTAGCAGCTTTAAAAGAAATATATTCTGGCTCACAGCCCCAAAGTTTCTTAGCATAAGATTTATAAAATATATTATATGTCCTGTTTCCTACCTTTCTTTTTAAATAGCTCTCGTAATTAAGCTCTTTACAGAACAATGCACTTGAAAAAAAAGAAATTATCTTACTCTTTAAAAAAGAAATGCTACATAAAAACAATTCCTTTATACCTAATCCTATAAACAATCTAAACGACTTAATGGGATATTCTATATATGATTTTTTTAATATAAGTTTCCCTTGTCTTATATTTTTTATTAACAGATTACCCGAAATATTATCTATAAAATTAAGCGTTTCTTTATTTACTTCTTTATGAATACGATGAGAACCAAAATCATAAGATAATCCATCTTTTTTTATTGTTTTACAAAGACCGCCTGCTTCAGATTCTTTTTCAAGCAAAATAATTTCCTTGCAATAATATTTTGAAAGCTCATCAGCTATTATCAGTCCGTTTATTCCCGCGCCTACTATCACAAATTTATATCTTAAATTCTCCATACAACAATTATTCTATCTGATTTATATATTTATTTTACTTAAATTATTCATAAATTAAATTATATGTATAGATTTAAACAACACACACCTCTGCGAAATTTTAAAAATTTTATAAAATAAAAATTAAAATTTTCAAAATTTCGCAGAGGATATCGTGCTCTTATCCTTGTCCCTTAAAAAGCGGGGCTAATAATATATATTTTCTGAAAATTTATGAACTAATCAGGTTTGCTTAAAATAAAATGCTAATATAAACTTTTAATCTTTTATAATAACATTTTATATGCAATAGAGGTGCCCTAAGATTATGTATCTACTGATGAAAAAAATATTTTAAAAATATTTTATAACATTTTATAAAAAATTACTAATTTTGTCAAAAAATTATATAATTAACTTTATAAAGATAAGGAGAACAAAATGTCTATTACTAAACTTGACCAAATGTTTGAGGTCTTAAAAAATAAAAATAAAAAAATTCTTGTTGCAGCATGGGCTAACGATTCACATACCATAGGTGCTATTAGCAAAGCTATTGATATTGGAATCATTGATGCAATTATAGTGGGAGATGAAACAATAATAAAAGAAACATGCAAA
>CAZZDX010000076.1:0-11939 GCA_964653185.1 uncultured Bacteroidales bacterium | reverse complement strand
TACACCATTCTAAAGAATGGTGCTAATCTGATATGCTCTTAACTAAATGACATTGAGCTTAATATTGCTGTTATTACTATGTTCTATAAACATTACACTCCTAACGGGGTTTAGAAAATAGTCCCGTTAGGGACTAAATGTTTATAAAAAAATGCACCCAACAAAAATATAGCCCCGTAGGGGCGAAATATTCATCAAAACATTATCAATAGGGTGTTTTATCATTCTAAATTATTTTTAGTCGGACAATACTGATTTGTAAATGTAAAATTTTAGTTTTAACTTTGCATTTAATTAGATAAATATAATTAATTATAATTTAATATGAAAAAAATATTTTTTTTTATATTATTATTTTTTTGGCTAAATAATACTTATGGGCAAAAAATAAAAGGCGCTTTAATTGCCGGCTTTAATCTATCACAAGTTGATGGTGATGAGGTCTTTGGTTTTAAAAAAGTTGGATTTATTGTCGGACCATCAGTTATTATTCCTCTTGGGACAAAATTTATAATGAGCATAGAGACAATTTATAATCAAAAAGGTTCTTATGAAAAAAATCCAAGAGATGAGGATGTAAATAACGGACGTCCTTATTATAATTTAAAACTTACTTATGTGGAAGTTCCTGTCCTGTTATGTTTTGAAGACAAAGGAATGGTAACTTTCGGAGCAGGAATATCCTGGGGCAGATTGGTCAATGCCAAAGAATATGAATATGGAGTTAAAACATCAACAACAATAAGAGGACCTTATACAAAAGACGATGTGGATTTTTTACTTGACATACGATTTCGTCTGATAAAAAATTTAAAATTTAATATCAGATATGCTTATTCAATAACTAAAATCAGGAACAGAATCTTTCAGGATATTGCAGGTAATGTATGGGATAGAGATCAATATAACAATCTGTTGACTTTTCGTTTTATTTATGTTTTTAAAGAAGTCGCTTCAATAGAGCATCCAATGATGAAATAATTTGAGATGTTCACAACTTAAAATTTTATTCAAAATAAACTATTTATAGAAAATGAATAAATTTTTTAAAAAAGGTATTCTCACAGGATTATTGTCATCGCCAAAAGAAATAGATGATAAATATTTTTATGATGAACAAGGTAATAAACTTTTTGAAAAAGTTATGAACCTAAAAAAATATTACCTTACTAATTGTGAACATGAAATATTTTCTTCAAAAAAAGCAGAACTGCTTTCAATATTCAGCAAAAACACAAAAGAATTTCATATAATTGAGTTTGGCGTGGGAAATGGATATAAGACAAAAGTATTACTAAATTATTTTTTAAAACAAAAAGCAAATTTTAAATATTTTCCTGTTGATATATCAACATATATATTAAAAAAACTTGAGACAGACCTGATACATACTTTCCCTAAATTACAAATAAAATCAGTAAATAACGATTATTTTAAGGCATTAAAAGAATTAAATAATCATAAAAATGTAAAGAAGATAATATTTTTTATAGGTAATAGTTTTGGTAACTTTTCAGAAAAAAAATCTGTTAAATTTTTAAATAAAATATCCGGTTATTTAACAAAAAAAGATTTGCTTTTTATTGGCTTTGATTTAAAAAAAGACCCTTTTATTATTTATGATGCTTATGATAAAACTTTTGAACCATTCTGTATGAGAATATTCAAAAAAATGAATGATGAGCTGGGAGGAAATTTTAATACTTCAAAATTTAAGTATTATTTTACATATAATCCGAAAAACGGACAAGGAAATTTTTATCTTATCAGCAAAGAAGAGCAAACAGCAGAACTAAAAAAATTAAAAATCAATATACATTTCAAAGCATGGGAAACAATTTATGTTGGAATATCACAAAAATATGATATTGACTATATTAACAGATTAGCTAAAAAAACAGGTCTTAAAATAAAATATATTTTTTTTGATAAAAAGAAATACTTTATTGATTCTGTTTTATCTTTAAAATAAATTTTGTAAAAATATTGATTGGATAATATTATATACCATTAATCTTATTAGTGATATAGTTTGGTATTAATCTTTATTCAAAATTAAATGATATATAAAATATTTTAGAGTTTAATCTGTCTATACCATTTGTATATATATTATTTTCATATTCTAATATATTTCTTGTTCCATAAGCCATTTTAAGTTCAACAGAGAATTTAAAATAATGGAGATAAAAGTCAAAACCTACGCCTACCTGATATAATATATCATGTCGTATTAGTTTTATCATTATTTCATCACTTTCTTCTTTTTTGTGCGATTGTGATGCAAGGTCTATATTATATTTAGCTCCTGCCAATACATAAGCTCTCACATCTGTAAAAAATCGTGCTGATTTGTATTTTATATAAAAAGGAAATTCAATATAAGTAGATTCAACTTTTTTGTTTTTAATAATTGTAATACTGTCAGATTTAATTATTTTGTATGTTAAACTTCTATCTCCAAAAGAAAGAGAAGGTATAAATCGCAAATCAAGATATTCGGTCAATCTTAGATTAGATACTATTCCTATATCAAATCCTTTTTCAGGTTTAGATTCAATGATGCATAAAGAATCTAACAGATTATAATTTTCGACAGGACGAATAGCAAAGTCCATACTGTTAAATCCCAGTGTAAATCCAAAATGATACTTTGCATGGTCATATCTAGGCAGATTTTCAGGATTCTTCATTTTTTGCCCATAAGAGGACTGTGCTGCATTTAACAAAAATACAGCGAAGGCAAAATATACTATTTTGGTATATAATTTCAATTAATAAATGTTTGTTTCTTAATTATACTCTGCTTCGTAATAATTTGAGCTAATTTATATATTAATACTATAACAGTTATAATTTGATTGTCATTAATTGTCATTAGTTGTCATTAAATAGTCAATAAGCAACTAAATGACGGCGAAGCCAAATGACCACTAATGACAGTGAGCGTAGCGAACAAATGACTATGAATGACTGTAATTTATTACGCAAAATATAACATCTCAAAGTATAATAACGGTTGTTTATGTTTTTTATTTTTTTTTAACAAAGTATAAAGGAAAGAACAGGATTAAAACAGAAGATATAATTATAAGAGCATTTCCTATACCATATTTATCAGCAAAGAGACCTATTAAAGGTGCTATTATTGCAGCAAACAATGTCTTTGCCTGTGATTCGGCAGAAAGTGCTGTGGCAAGAATATCTTTATTTAACATATCTGCAACATAAGATATTCCCATTGGTTTTCTCAAATTTTCTATAAGATAAATACTTGTATAAAATATAACAGACAATATTAAAATATTAAGATTAAAAAATATACCGCTTAACAATCCCATTAAAAGTCCACAGATTATTGTTATATTAAGAGGAACATGTAAATTTTTGAATTTGTCTGCTATATAACCTGATTTTCTTGATGCAAAAGAGGTTAGCATATATATTATAAAATAAATAACACCTATTACAACAGCAGCTCTTTGTTTGTTTTCAAGGAATAAAAAAATTGGTAAGCTAAGAGCAAATGTCTTTAAAATTGGTTGTAGATAATCTTTAACAGCTTTAAAAAAGCCACTATGTAATGATAAATTTGTTATTGCTCTTAAAAGATATATATTTTTAAATGAATAAACAAACTCTTTAAAGACCTTTTTAAAATTTTGTTTTATCATTTTTTTGTTTATCTTAATTACATTTCCATCTAATTCTTTTGGATAAGTAATCATAAGAATCAAATCCAATGCATAAGGTATTATAGAATATAGAAATATAAATTTGTAATCGCCTTTATAAAATACAATTGCAGCGGCTAACAGAGCAGATATTGCGGATCCAATTTGTGAACTAGCTCTTGTATGTCCATAATAATGCACTTTTTGATTTTCCCATCCTTTAATTTTCAGATATTCAAAAATCATTGCTTTATGAGTGCCTGTTCTAAATGCTTCGCCAAAAGAAAAAAACAAAATACCAGTGATGAATAACATATATTTTGCTGAAAAATAAAATATTGTAAAAGAAATGATATAAAAAATAAAAGAAAAAACCATTGTCCTTCGTCTGCCAATAGAATCTGCTATCATTCCTGTTGGTATCTCAAGAATATTTATAGAAATTTCTCTTATGGTATATAAAACACCTATTTGAAAAAAGGTAAGATTTTTTTCAAGAAAAAAAAGTATTAAAAAAGGTTCAAAAAATCTAAGATTTTTTAAAAATCCGTAAGAACAAAATTTATAATACTGAAGATTTTTTTTATATCTTGAAAAGTGATTATTCACTTGTTTTTAGGATAGATGTATTTTAATTGATAATTGTTGATTGATAATTGTTGATTGTTGATTGTTGATTGTTGATTATAAATGACTACTAATGAAGTTTTAGCAAATGACAATTAATGACTATTTAAAGTATATCATATAATATTAACTTCCGGTTCTAATTTAACTTCAAATTTATCAAATACAGATTTTTGGATTTGTTTGGATAATTCAAAAATATCAGAGCCCTTTGCTCCTCCATAATTAACAAGTATGAGAGCATTATCTCTATGTACACCTGCATTACCTATTTTTTTGCCTTTCCAACCACAATGTTCAATAAGCCATCCTGCATACAATTTATATTCTACCGGTGATAATTCAAAAGCTTTTATTGAAGGATAGGCAATAGCTAATTTTTTATACTGGCTTGTAGATATAAGAGGATTTTTAAAAAAGCTTCCTGCATTTCCTATTTGATCTGGGTCGGGCAGTTTAGCGGTTCTCACTCTGCAAACGGCTTCACTTATAACTTTTATATCTAATTGTTGAGCTCCTATTTTATTTAACTCATTTTTTACATCATCATATTGAATATCAAATTGAGATTTTTTATTCAGTTTTAGGGTAACAGAGAGTATGATATACTGATTTTTTGCCTTACCCGTAAAAATGCTTCTCCTATATCCAAAATCACAATCTTTTTTTAAAAATTTTTTCTCTTTCCTTGTTTTAATGTTTATAGCATTCAATTTATAAAATGAATTTTTTAGTTTCACTCCATAAGCTCCTATATTTTGAATAGGAGCAGCTCCTACTCTACCTGGTATAAATGTCAAATTCTCAATGCCACCAAAATTATTGTTAATACAATATTTTACAAGATCATCCCATACTTCTCCTGCTTTTGCTTTTATATAAGCATATCTTCTGTTTTCCTTTACTATTTCTATTCCCTTTGTATTTATTTTTAGAACAATACCATTATAATCTTTTGTAAATAAAATATTGCTTCCTCCACTTAAAATTAATATTGGCTTATCTTTTAGTTTTGAGTTATAGTCAGATAAAAAACTTTTTATTTCCTGATCTGAAGATACTTCAACAAAATATCTTGCCTGGACATCAATACCAAAAGTATTTAAATCTTTTAATGAATAATTTTCTTTTATCTCCATAATGTTTATATTTGTTAATTTTTTCTATATTATTATTTTTATAAAAATGATATATTATGTATTGCCAGTTAAATATAGTTTATTATTGTTAAAAAATTGGAATGATTGGAATAATTGGAAAAATTATTTTTTCTTTTTTCTGCTTTCAAAATTATTTCAACAAAACGTTAATAATTATCGGTCAGTCGCCCGACTGATACAAAAATCTATCTGATAAATACAGAATTTGCGATTAATATATCTATAAAATAAATTAAAATTACTATAAAATCCAAAAAAATATCACTTTATAAAAAAATAAAACGGCAAAGTTATAATTTTATGATAAAAGTAATTTAAAATTTTGATAAAAAAATTTAAATTCGCATATTTTAAAAAATAATTTAATTTCCCTCTTTTGAAAAAAGTAATTATTTCTGTAACAAATGATTTGATAACAGACCAAAGGGTTGACAGAGTAGCTAATACTTTGTCTGACTTAGGTTTTGAAGTTATCCTTGCAGGACGCAGATTAAAAAAAAGTTTGTCTTTAAAAAAAAGAAGATATAAGACAAAACGTTTTTTATTGTTTTTTAAAAAAGGACCTTGTTTTTATGCTGAATATAACATTCGTTTATTCTTTTTTTTGTTATTTAAAAAAGAAAATTTGTTGGTTTCAAACGATTTAGATACATTGCTTCCAAATTATCTTATACATAAATTAAAAAATATTCCAATAGTATATGATAGTCATGAATATTTTACGGGTGTACCTGAATTATCAAACAGAAAATTTGTTAAAAAAATATGGAAGACAATAGAAAGTCATATATTTCCTAAATTAAAAGATGTTTTTACTGTTAATGAGTCCATTGCTGATTTATATAAAAAAGAATATAATATTGACGTTAAAGTTGTGCGAAATATTCCTATAAAAAAAGAGTTGGTAATAGAGAAGACAAAAGAAGAATTAGGGCTTGCTTATGACAAAAAAATTATATTACTTCAGGGTTCCGGCATTAATATTGACCGCGGGGCAGAAGAAGCTGTTGAAGCAATGCAATATGTTAAAAATGCCATTTTGTTAATTATTGGCAGTGGTGATGTTATTGATATTTTAAAAGAAAAAATTATAAAATTAAATATTTCTGATAAAGTTAAATTTATTCCTAAACTGCCATTTGACAAATTGTTTCAATATACTGTTAATGCTGATTTAGGACTTACATTAGATAAGGATACAAATATAAATTATAAGTTTAGTTTACCTAATAAACTTTTTGATTATATACAGGCAGGCGTTCCTGTTTTGGCTTCCCCTTTGATTGAAGTAAAAAAAATTATTGAACTTTATAATATTGGTGATACTATTGATAATCATAATCCTGAACATATTGCAGATAAAATAAATCTGATGTTAAGAGAAAACAAGAAACAAATTTTAAAAGAAAACTTAGAAATTGCAGCTAAAGAACTATGCTGGGAAAAAGAAAAAAATCAACTTATAAATGTATATAAAAAATACTTGTAATCATATAAATGTCATATCATTTGATATACCAGTTCCTGCTAATTACGGTGGTGCTATTGACGTATATTATAAGCTTAAATCGTTTAAAAAAGCGGGTATAAAAATTCATCTTCATTGTTTTGAATATGACAGAAAGCATTCTGATAAACTTAATGATATATGTGAGACAGTAAATTATTATAAAAGGCATATTTCAAAAGCTAATCTGTTTAAACATAAGCCATATATTGTTGCTTCACGAGCATCTGAAGAGTTAATAATCAATTTACTAAAAAATGATTATCCTATATTGTTTGAAGGTATTCATACTTGTTATTATCTTGATGATAAACGACTTTATAAAAGGAGAAAAGTTGTAAGAACACATAACATAGAATATAACTATTATCAAAATCTTGCAAAAGTTGAAAAAGATATTTTTAAAAAATATTATTTTTTTAATGAAGCCACCAAGCTTAAACGATATGAAAAAGTTCTTAATTATGCTGATGCAATAGCCGCAATTTCAAAGAGTGACAAATTTTATTTTGAAAAAAAATTTAAAAATGTTGTAACTATATCAGCATTTCATGCTAATGAAAGAGTTAATATCAAAGAAAGAACAGGCAACTATGCTCTATATCATGGAAGTTTATCCGTTGGAGAAAATAATAAAGCTGCTCTGTTTTTAGTAAATAAAATATTTAATGATATAGATATACCTTTAATAATTGCAGGAGATAAGCCATCTAAAGAATTAGAACAAGAAATAAAAAAATTTAAAAATATTGAATTAAGAAAAAAAATAAGCACTAAAAAGATATATGAACTTATAAGAAACGCACAAATAAATATCCTGCCAACTTTTCAAACTACCGGTATTAAAATAAAATTGTTATGTGCTTTATATAGTGGCAGGCATTGTATTGTAAATTCTCCTATGGTAAAAAACACAGGACTGGAAGATTTATGTATTATTAAAGATTCGCCAAAAGCAATGAAAGAAGAAGTGAAAAAACTTTTTACTGTTCCCTTTGATAAAGAAAGTAAAATAATAAGAGAAAAAGTATTGTTAAATGGTGTTTTTTCTAATAACTATAATATTAAAGAGCTTATAAAGATGCTGTTTTCTTAAAACTGAACAACTTTACCATTTTCACATTTCAAAGTTCTGGAAGGAAATTTTTTGAATAAAGAATAATCGTGAGTTGCTATTAATACGGTCTTCCCGTTTTTACTTATCTTTGATAATAAATCAATTATTCCTTCTGATGTGTTCGGGTCTATATTTCCAGTAGGTTCATCAGCCAAAATAATGTCAGGGTCATTGATTAAAGCTCTTGCAATGCCAACACGTTGTTGTTCGCCTCCTGATAACTGATGTGGCATTTTAAATCCTTTTGTCCCAAGCCCAACTTTTTCAAGGACATCCTGCAATCGTTTTTGCATCTCTTGTCTATCTTTCCATCCTGTGGATTTCATAGCAAACCAAAGATTATCATTAACACTTCTGTCAATAAGTAACTGAAAATCCTGAAATACTATTCCTAATTTTCTTCTTAGATAAGGAATTTTTTTGTTTTTAATACTTTTTAAATCAAAACCAGCTACCTTTGCATCACCGTCAATAAGAGGCAGGTCTGCATAAAGAACTTTAAGTAAACTTGTTTTGCCACTACCTGTCTTACCAATGAGATATACAAATTCTCCTTTTTCTATTTCAAATGAAATATCAGATAAAATCAAAATATTTTTTTGATATACTGAAACCTTGTTTAACTCAATTGTTGTATCTAAAGACATATTTTGTTTATAAAATATTAATAAAATGCAAAAATAAGATTTATTTTGTTGATAGCTTTTAATACTTGTATTTTCGGTAAAAATTTATTTATATTTGGTTCTTTCTTATTGCTATAATTCTTAATATATACTATAAATGGTTAAAATTTTAACCGTTTAAGGTATAGTTTCAATATTCTAATCTTTTAATCTGCTAATCTTTAATGGCATTTTTATATTTCTAATTTTTTAATCTTTCCATATTTTAAAGTTTTAATTGTTTTAGTAATAATTTCTTTTTTATCTGACAAACCACAGTTAGCCAAAGCTTTGTCAATATTTTTAAAGTTAAAATATTCAATTAATGTAAAATTAATATCTCTTATTTGAACAGAATCATCTGCTTTATTTATACTCTTTGTTTTTAATATATAAATCATTGAAAATCAGATTATTTCTTTTAGTTTTCAGTTTCCAGTTTCCAGTTTCCAGTTCAAAGCACAAAATTCATAACTCATAATTCATAATTATTTTTCATTTTACCAGCACCATTTTTTCACTCTTTATTATTTTCCCGTTTATAATAAGATTACAGATATAAATTCCTTTTCTCCAGCCCAATGTATGAACCATTGTTTTGTTACTGCCTTTTTTAAGTACAAGTTTTTTTAACAGTTGTCCTTTTAAACCATATATTTTTATTATGCCTTTGTCATCTGCAGCAATGTATGCTTCTATGGTAAAACTATTATCACTTGGATTTGGATATAATTTAAAGTCAAGTTCTTTAACGTTTATATCTTTTATTCCTGTATTATTTATTATGGTTATCGTCTTATATGCAGTATCTGCACAATTTCCATATACAACAATAACAGAAACCAAATAGGTTCCAGCTGTGTCATATTTATGTGAATTGTTAGAACCTGTGCCTGTTGTACCATCTCCAAAATCCCAATCCCAACTGTCGGCATTAGGATTTGAATAAAAAATTACGTTAGGAATAGGATTGATATCTGTATAAAAAATAGTGTCTGCAGAAGTATGTATGAATGCCTGTAACGAATCGCAGGGCTTAACAGTAATCATTGTAGTTGCAGTATCCCAGCAATTCTGATAATTTACAATAACTGATATATTATAAATACCGGGATTATAATATATATGCAATGGCTTTTGTATTGTGTCTGTACCTGTATCTCCAAAATCCCATTGCCAGCTATTAACATAAGCATTGTTATTGTAAAATTGCACTTGCACTGAATCATCTGTGTTCATATAAAAAGTATCTCTAATTGTATTAGTATTTGGTAGTATAGTATGTATAAGTGGTTTTATATAATCACAGTTTGTATCAGGCATAAACCATTTGGCAATGCCATAAGCATGTTGGTTGCCGTTTACATAAGTAAAAGCACCACCTACATATAAGGTGTCTTTAAAAACTTCTAATGTCATTACTACATTATTAGCCCCTTTGCCCAAGCTATCCCATTTTGTACCATCCCAGCGAACAATATAATTTACAGGCGTTCCATTAAGTAATGTATCCATACATCCGCCTGCATATAAATCTCCTCTGTAAACTGCCATGGCTTGCCGATAAACACTACAATCCAGATCCGTTCCAAAAGAGTTCCATTGAAAGCCATCCCACATAGCAGCAAAATAAGACATTATAGTATCCCCAACTACAGTAAAGCCACCTCCCACATACAGAAAATTATTAAATGTATCTGTTTTTAAATCATAAATATAGCCATTAGGGCTACCTGGCATAATTTCCCAGCTTGTGCCTCCAAGATATTTATATAATCCATAAGATCCTGCATATAATTCTCCGTTAAAAACTTCTAATGCATATGCCTTACCTATACTGCCTACATTGAGCCAGTTTGTGCCATCATAAGCTGCTATTTTATTAAATACAGTTGTCCCAAAATGTCCAAAATCTCCTGCTATAAATAACTTATTATCAAACACTTTAAAATCATAAACAGGGCCATTAGGTTTGCCAATACTTGGGCCATGCCAGTTTGTTCCGTCCCATATACCTAAATTTTTTATATTCGGATTATAATCAATTTCCCATATACTCCCGCCAATAAAAAGATTTCCAAGATACTTTTCTGCACAAAATACAAGGTCATGAGTACAACCATTCCCTAAATTAACCCAGTTATTTCCATCCCATTTAGCAACGCTATTTATTACTAATGGACCAGCAAATGTCATTGCCCCGACAATATACAAAGAATCATCATAAGTTGCTCTGATACAATCTACATCAGCATTACATCCATCATTATAAAGGCTGTCTCCTAAATTATTAGTGTACCATTGGGAATATGAAAAAGCACTGTCTAATGTCAGAACTATAATTATTATAAATGTTTTTAAAAGTTTCATAATTTGATTATTGATTACTTACGGATTATTGATTTTTTATTTCAGTGTTTTTTTGTATTGTTCCTGTTATTTTTAAAATTATTTTAACAAAGTGTTAATAATTATCGGTCAGTTCATATATTTCTTTATATCTATACTTAATTAGGGTTACTCAAAAAGTCATGTTTTGGGCTAAAGCCCATATTTTAGTTTTATTTCTATCCCCGACTTTCAAGTCGGGGTAATTGCTCCTCAAATAGTTATAAAATATTTTTATTTATCAGTTACCCCGCCATAAATGACAAGGGCTTAAGATAAAAGCCATTTTAGGGCTTTAGCCCAAAATACAGATACAAGGTTTTAATCTATAAATGTAATATAATAATATTGCAATAATCTTATATTTCAGGATTTACCCCGTTAAATCTTGTTTTATTTAATGGGGTTGTAACTTATTGATTATTAATTATTTAAGTTTTTTTTAGTAAACCCTAATTAACAATACCAATTTATCTTTTATTATCTTCTTTCTCATAATTCATAATTGTTTGTTATTTAGTAATTATTCCCGATTTTATCAGGATTTCGGATAAAATAATAATATTTATTTTGTCCTCAACATTTTTTTTGTTATCATTGGCATATCTTCAATTATTAAACTATATGTATATACACCGGGTCTCCAGTTTTTTGTATTAACTTTTATTGTATTTTCACTGCTGAATACTTGGTATTGTACAACTAATTTGCCGGAAATATCTCTTATTTCTATTGTGCCTTTTATATCATCAGGCAGGCAATATGGTATTGTTGTTGTGTTATTGAATGGGTCAGGATAAT
>CAZZDX010000075.1:0-11947 GCA_964653185.1 uncultured Bacteroidales bacterium | reverse complement strand
TTTATTGGTTATCTAACGGGGTAAAAATTAAACTCTTTCAGAGTTTCAAAAAAGTATAAACTGCAAAATGAAAGATGCCAAAACATTTAGTTTTTTATACTTAGGCATTTTGTAATAAATAATTTAGCCAAGTCCTTTTATTTTTGGCTTGCCGGGTATAAAATCTTTCAAGTAAAAAGGTTCAAAATAAGCAATATCTTCAAAAGTTTTTTTCAGGAATTTATTTTCAGCAAGAGTAATCATATTAACAGCAGAAGCAGATATATCATCAATAAATAATGCATTTTTGTTTGATACCATGGATTTGCATTTGTCAGCACCATTTCCAAAAAAAATCATTTTATGTTTATTAAGAATATCAGAGAATGAATTTTTAGTAATAATTTCAGCTTTTGTTTTTCTTATTTCATTATTATTTATGTCATAAATAGCTGAATACACTTCCATTCTTCTTGCATCAATCATAGGGCAGAAAAATACGGATGCTTCATTAATTGACTCGTAATTAGTTGTTATTCCATAAGCCATTGCTTTTAGAGTATTTATGGATATTAGGGGTTTATCAAGTGCATAGCATAATCCTTTAGCTGTTGAGACACCTATTCGTAATCCTGTATATGAGCCAGGTCCTTTACTTATAGCTATAGCATCTAAATCATGAAATTCAAATTGTGTTTTTTTAAACACATCTTTTATAAATGTAGTAAGTATTGAGGAATGGGAGTTCTCAGCATAAGTTTCTTTATTTGCTATTACTTGACCTTTTTGACCAATAGCAACAGAGCAAGATTTTGTAGATGTTTCAATATTAAGTATTAAAGCCATTTGAAATAAGTTTTGTTCGTTTTAGGCGTATTATCTTAATTTTTCACAATGCCTTAATTATTTTGTTTGCAATTTCTTTAAATTCCTCAGGCGTTAGTTTTAATTTAGGTCTTTTAAAATCAATATCATAGATACTGTTTATAGGTATAAGGTGTATATGAGCATGAGGAACTTCAAGACCAACTACTGCAACGCCTACTCTTTCACATTCAATAACTTTGTCAATTGCCTTGGCTATATTTTTTACAAATAAAAATAATCCTTTATACAAATTGTCATCAATATCAAAGATATAATCAATTTCTTTTTTAGGGACTACCAAAGTATGTCCTTTTGCTAAAGGATTTATATCTAAGAAAGCCAGATAATTTTCATCTTCAGCGATTTTATAAGATGGTATTTCACCTTTAATTATTTTAGAAAATATACTTGTCATAATTTTAATTATATAGGATCTTCGGTGTTTTTTATGGATAAAGAAATATGTTAGGTTTATATGTATATAAAGGTATAAGGGTATAACTTATTTTTTTATATCCCCTATTTCCTTTATATACTTATTTCCTTATAACATTTTTTCCACACATTTTACCGAAGAACCATTATACATTTATATCAATAATTTCGAAAGGTATTATTCCTACAGGAACTTTTATTTCTACTTTATCACCGACAGATTTACCAAGTAGTCCTTTAGCAACAGGTGAATTTATAGATATTTTTCCGGATTTAATATTTACTTCATTTTCATGTACAAGAGTATAAGACATTACTGTGTTAGTATTAATATTTTTTATTTTAACAGTTGAGAACAGCAAAACTTTTGAATTATCTATTTTTGATTTATCTATAATTCTTGCATTATTACATATTTCCTGTAGTTTTCTAATTTTTATTTCAAGTAATCCCTGATCTTCTTTGGCGACAGAATATTCTGCGTTTTCAGACAGATCTCCTTTATCTCTTGCTTCAGCAATTTGATGTGAAATGAATGGTCTTTCTACTGTTTTAAGATAATGTAATTCTTCTTTTAGTTTTTTTAGACCTTCTTCTGTATAATATTTTACTTTAGACATATTATTCAAGATTAAAATATGATTGTTTATAATGATAAAAAGGAAAAAAAGATTCTTTTAAGGAATCTTCTTTAAAAATGAAAGATGTTAAATGATTTTGATTTATATGCTTACTTTTACTCCAATACTATGAGTACCATCAAATGGATTAGTAGCACGATAGGAATAATCTAAAGAAAAGATAGTACCTTTTTCTTTATTAAGAGGTATGTCAACAGAGAATCCTGCACTTGGTCCTGTAAAGACATTTGTTCGTTCAATTTCATCTAATAAGCCATCTTCATAAGTATAGCCGACTCTAAGATGTAAATAAGATTTAAAGCCATAGTCAAGTCCAAAAGAGAACAAATCTTTTGTGAATGAATTTGATGTAAAATTTCCTGCTGCTGTTAAGGAGTGTATATCAGAAAAATGGAAGTCATAAGCGGCTCCTATATTTATCAGAGAAGGTAATTCAAATTCGGCAGATCTTTGCGAAGCAGTGATATAATTAGCAGTTCCGGGTATCAGATGCCTGAGAGATAGTCCGTCTCCTGTAAATTTCAGACGGGTTCCTACATTTTTCATTGAGACACCAAAATGGATATTTTCTTTTTTACCTGTTACATATTGTATTCCTGCATCAATAGCTACACCCTGTGCGCTATTATCTGAAATTGATTCGGAAATAATTTTAATATTAACTCCTCCGTAAATGCTATTTGAAAAAGCTTTTGCATAAGACAAATTGATATTCATCATATTAGGAGAGAAGTTTCCTATTCCACCTTCAGGCAAATCTTCTGTTGTGATATCAATATCGCCAAAAGACATAGACATTACAGCTAATGCTATTACGCTTGTTTCTCCTATTCTTTGAGAAAGGCCAAAAGTATTTATATTAATACCAGAGCCCTTAAGCCAGTCAGTTCTTGAAAATATTAATTCTGTTTTATGCGTAAAAGCAATTCCTGCGACGTTTGAAAACATTGCTTCTAATCCATGAATACATGAAGTGTTTGCACTTCCCCATCCGGAGCTACGTGCCCAAGGATTTATTAATAATTCAGGTGCGCCGGCTTGTCCAGACCTGTCCTTATTTCCAGCCATGAGGTCTGTAGTAGTTATTAATGTTCCTGTTAAAATTCCTATAGCTAATAAGTATGTATAAATTTTTTTCATATATTTATATTTTTGTATTTAATTCATTTTCAGTTACTTACATTTTTATCAAGACAAAAGTAAAAAGATAAAAGTTTCAAGTTCAAAGCACAAAGCACAAAACCCAAAATTCATATTTATTGTCAACTGTCTTTGGTTATGAATGTTTCATAATTATATTAAAATGCATTCAGGTCTATTGGTCGCAAAGACCCGAACCATTTAATAACTCTTTCGCCAATGCCATCAGCTTTTATATGGATTATATAAACGCCTCCGGCAATAGGTATTCCTGCATAATTTTTCAAATCCCAATCCAAAGAAGTTATTTCTGAATCTTTAGTATATTGTCTTACTAAAATGCCGTTTAATGTGTAAATTGTAACAGTACATTTTACCGGCAAATTTGTTATTCTTACGCGGTTATCTAACTGGCTTGTTTCATAAGTTGAATAAGCATAATATGGATTTGGGACAATATTTATTATGTCAAGAGCATTTTTTGCAGTTTCGTCATCTTTTGTAATAGTTTCCAGGTCATCAGTACTAAATGTGTACATAGGATAGTTGTCATTTTGTGGTGTTGAACTTCCATAAGTTGAGTAGTTGGATTTATAAGGTTTTGATACTCTGATTCTTATTTTAACCTCATTGGATAACCATTCTTCTCCTCTCACAGCCATAGGAATACCAGTCCACATAAAATCTTTATATACATTTCGTATATTAGCAGATCCTCCGGCTAATAATTTGCTATGTATCCATGCACATTCGTCGTAAGCAGGTCCATTAAAATCATCACTATTTTCACTATGTCCAACAATATAAACACAATGTTTACCTCCGAACAAGATTTCTCCCAAATCAGTAGTATAATTAGATGTAGGGTTCCATATCATATCTCTTCCGTTTTCCCCTATCAGCCATGAGTCCTCAGCAAACACAATATTAAGACGTTCACCTGTTTCAACATTAATAGCATAACCGGGGAACCAGCCCATTCCTGTTCCTGTTCCGTCAGGATTACCATATTTATCAACAGATTGTCCTTTTCTCAGTTCAAATTTTTTTACACTTCCTTCACTTAATATATTACTTTCACACATCTCTATTACTGCACTTCTTGACCATTTAGATTTATCAGGAGTGATAACCAAATTAATGCTTGCCAAATTTTCAAGCTTATAGAGTGCTGGTATTAGAGGTGCCATTGCAGGACCATTTTTATATTTAGAGCACATACGATAAGGAGCAAATGTTCCTCCTAATATTTTTTCATAGTTTTCATTAGGATCTAATGCTGTTCCTGCTGCTACACCTGAGAGGTCCCCATCATTATTTTTAGAGTTAGCTTCATCAACAAGTGTTCCTGAACGTATCCAGTTCCATGCACTAGGATTACCATCAGCATCAGCACTACCGCCATCTATATCAGGAACTGCTCCCAGCCATTGTCTTGAGCTATCGGCATATTCACCGGAAGATTCAATTAATCCATTATTTTCAGATAAAGGATCTCCCGGTTTTTTAACCTGATTAATAGTAATAGAGAGACCTAAATCAGGTAACAGTTGTTCATTTGCAACTTCAATAGTTTTGTTAGAGAATATAATATCATAAGTATCATTGTTAACAAGAGTCCATCTTGCAGTATCAATTTTATTATTTTCCACATCAAGCTTTAATGTAAAGTTACCTTTTTTTACATTTAAAGGGTCTATAACTTTGATATTAACAGGTCCTTTCCCATTTTTATAGGTTGGTGTTAAAGTATTCCATGGAGGTCCTGACATTATTTCGTTTAAAGAGTTTTCTGTTAAATCAAGAGTCATTCCTCCATTACCTTGTCCTTCAATGCGTGTAATTTTAGGTCCATCGCCATAAGAAGCTTGTGAGATGGTTCCTTCAGCTTCAGGGCTTGGTATATGAGGGATAACAGTGATTAAAGTAATTGTTCCTCCTATACTATTTTTACGTCCTGCGAGGTAAGGTTTTTTTTGTCCGTATAAGCCACCTAATACACCTGCATCCTGTGAATATTTTTTAAATTCATTATAGCCATAAGCAATTGCAAGATAATAATATTGTTTATGGTTTACTAATCTTTTATCTCCTGTAGCAAATTTATCATCAGTAATTTTAAAAGAATGGACAATTCCCTGATTAGCTCCATTTACTTCTTCTGTAGGAACATTACCTCCCAAATCTTCTGAGTAGTAATAGTTTACTAGTTGTCCTATAGGATTACCATCTTTATCATAATTTTCAACATCACATTGTGCAACTAATCTTACCAGATCAGGGTCATGAATATCTGCAACAGAGACAGAAGCATCTTTTAGCTGGAATATTTGATAGCCCTCAAATCTGTATAAAGAATCATATCTTTGATATGTAGGGAAAGAATCCGGAGATATAATACTTGGGTCAAATTCTTCATATTCTTCCAAATAGTTATTAGAAAATACAGGGTTGGATATATATAATAATAGAGTTCTGTCAAGTTCCTGTGCAGTTAGTTCGGGGGCATCAGGACCATCTATAACTTTAAAGCAATTATCAAACAATCGCTGGCATTTATCATCAACCAATCTTAGGAGTTCTACTGAGGCGAAAGGTCCGCCTGAACTTGCTCTTGCCCATGGGATACCAACGGTAATATAATTAACAGCTCCCGGTTCAAGGATAAAAGGACCTGCTGATTGCATAAAACGTCTGTCAGAAGGTGTATTACCTGCTGTTTCTTCTGTCCAGTATGTTGGTCCGTTAGGTGGCATTCCGCCGGTTCCCCAGTTACAGGGGTCTGTGTCGCCTGGAAACATAAAATCACATTCAGGTCCATAAGCAGAAGGGTCTGATATATGAGCATTTCCACCATAAATCATTTTAGTATTATCTTTCCATATACCTCTCAGATAATTGTAATACTCAATAGCAATATCAGGGTCAGCATTTGGTCCTGAGCCTGAATTATTATGATAAACGAATCTTCTCATACCAAAACGTTCGTTATCAACTATGCAATCGCCAAAATTAACGCCATTAATACTTACATCACATATTTGTGTTTCTGTGGTATCGCCATTTGCATCAATAAATAAGGTATATTTAGGGTTGTCAAGTCCATCAGGGTCCATATAAGGTCCCTGGAAAAAGTCAACACCAATAGCAGGTGGCTGTTGTCCGTAAGCTTCTGGTTGTCCAGTGCCATCAATAGCATTACCATTATAACAGTATCCTAATCCTCTTTGAACATCGCAGCCGACATAATCATCCCATGCATCTCCTAAATCAGTATCAACCCACTGGCTAAAATAAGTTTCTGTTAAGCGGTAAGTAGAGCGGTTTATAAGTTCATAAGTATAAAAAGTCATATTATTAATTTCATCATTAGTAGCAAAAGCAAATGCCTGAGCACGTATTTCCATACCTATTGGCTGTCCCTGTGTTTCTGTATGAGCATTTCCTTTATCATTAAACACCCACCACAGGGTTTGGTCTCCTTTTAATACCTGGTCACCAAGGATACCATTTCCTTCCATAGTTATTTCAGGTATGTATTCTGTATTACTATGACATGGATCATCAGGTGGGCATAAGTGGTTATTTATATCATAATAGGGATAATCGCCATTTAAAGGATTATAAGTTCCATCTCCGTCATTATCATAAAAAGGGGCTAAGTAGTAGCTTTGACCTTTTGTAACATCGCCATGTGCGGGCCAGTTTAATATTGAATTAGGGATAGTATAGTTTGGGAAATTGTTGCCACCTTGTTGCAGGTCGTTCCACCAGGCAAGGAATAGGTCAACTTCGGCTCGTGTCATAACAAAATGTTTATCATACTGGTCACATGTTTCTGCATCAACAGAAGCAGTCCCGTCTGTTGTAAGTGGTCCTGGCCAGAAGTCATTTCCAATCTGGCGGTATCTAAGAGCAGCTAATTTTAGTTGTCCGTTAACATCAAGACCGCCCATCCAAAGAGAGCCGGAAAACATTGACGTTTTGCCGCTTCCTGTTGGTATTTCATATTTAGGATGGTCCTGCAGGTCCCACCACATATCTCCACCTGTATTAATACGGGCTCTGACATTATTAATGTTTAAGTCGGTACAACCTGTTGCAGGAATACATGCAGCAGCTTTTATGCTTTTTGTATTTGATTTTTTATCTTTAGGATTTTTTTCAGCATATATATTTTCAGATATGATGATAGATAAAAATACTAATAATAAAATATGTATTTTATGAGTTAATGCAAATAGATTAGTAATATTTTTCATTTGTAAATAATTTATAGATTAAACAATATTTTAAACTTTTTCAAAGTTTAAAACTTTGGAAAAGTTGATTTAATTTTATTTATTATTATTTTTTTGTTAAAGTTTTAAGTTTATAATAGTTTTTAAAAATTAAGAGCTATTCCAAGACGAATTCTTCTAGGTAAGCTATAATTATAAGGACTATTAATATATAGTTGATATTGAGCAATAAAAGCTTCAGTAGATACTTGTGAATTAATAGTATTTTGAAATTCAGCAGCAGACAAATATCCGTCATCATCAGGGTTACCTGTTGCAGAATAAACAGACATAACATTTTGTGTGTTAAGAACATTAAGTATTTGTAAATAAATATTAAAGTCAGTTTGTTTTTTACTATTTTTATTTAGTTTTACAGAGAATACTTTATCTATTCTGGCATCCATTCTAAATTGCCAAGGTAATCTTGAACCGTTTATAGACCCTTTAACAAGAGAAGATCCACCGGCAAAGCCAATTATACTATTTCTTGTATAAGGTATTCCCGAGCCACCTGTAAATGTTATATTTATTCCGGTATTTTCAAGTAACAATATAGTTTTAACTTTATCAGTATTTTTTATTCTTTTAGTTATTTTTGGTCCGTTATAATCTTTCCCTGTAGAGAAGCGGTAATCAAAGACAGTAGAGATAGCGTGTCTTCGGTCATAACTTAAAGGATTGGTTACTCTTAAATTTGGCTGGTCGGATTTTACAAGGCTAAGTCCTGATGTTGCAGTAGAACCGGTGCCATCAGCAAATTGCAATGTATAGTTAGCTTTTATCCATATATTGTTAGATCTTCGTAAATCATAAGAGACCGTCATACCTTTAACAGTTCCAAAGTCAATATTATTAAAGGAAATATAAGATTTTGGATAAGCTTCATTAAATTTATAAGCTTGGACAAGGTCTCTTAGTTCGCGATAATATAAAGAGATTTTTAAAGCAGATTTATTATTTAATTTTTGTTGAAATCCAAATTCATAGTCAACAGTTTTTTCAGGTTTTAAATTTGGGTTATTAACTAATACATTAACATTTTGCATAAACAGATAATCGGTTATATCTAAACGTGCTGCTGTGGTAGGTCTTTTAGTTAAGACATCGTAATGAGCAAAGAACAGTGCTTCGTCAGATATAGGAAAAGAGAAAGATATTCTTGGCATATAAGAGACCTGTGGTTCATAATCTTTAAATGAACGGGCGTCAATTTGTTTTTGGTCAGGGTCAACAAGATAAGGAGCAATACCTGATGAAGTTTCTAATATTGAAGGGTCCTGGATTTCAGTACCCTGATCATTATACCATGTAGCTCCATCTCTGTATCCTAAAATTGATGAAGGATTTTCTATATTATTAACATAAACAACATAATCCTGTCCCATATTTGCAGGATGATCGCCAAGATTACCAACTTCTTTTACGGTCTTTGCGTTGTATAACAGGAATGGGTCTTTTAATACTTTTTGGTTAGCATCAAATCTGTCAACACGTAGTCCAATGTTAAATATCAGATCTTTAAAAGCAAATTTATCCTGTATATAACCTGCGGAATATATTGGTTCAAAAGCACCTATTTCGCGTTTATAATTACCATGTTCATCTTTTGCTGTAAAGAAATCATCAAAGCTTGGTTTGTTAGCTAATACTTTTCCTGTATGATCATAGCCATAATAATTTATATAGGAATAGCCATCATTTAAAAGTTCGTCAGGGCTGAACATGTCAATTGAGAATGTTTCAGGGTCGTAATTGTCAACATCTATCCAGTCCAAGCCATCAACAGGTAGTCCTAAACTATTTCTTAGATTATAATCAAAAAAAGCTTGTTCACCCGGGCTATATAATCTGTTGTAATTAACAGTATCCTGAAACACGCCATTTGCATCATATACAGCTAAAGGATTTAATTTATCCAATTGTTCTATATGTCTGTTTATAAGTTGTCGCATTAAAGTCCATAGACCTACGGGTCTGCATCCATAGTATCTATCTGAACGTTGTTCATATTGTATGCCAAATTGTATTGCATGGTTTCCTATATCAGCAGAACCATTAGTATTAACACTCATCTGTGTATAATTTCCAATAGAATAACCTCCTGAAAATCCGCCGGATAAAGATTTAGAGCTACCATTATATAATGTTCCTGTATTTGACCATATTCCATAAACAGAGTTTGGTTGTTCACCGTTTAATAGACCACCTCCAAATTGTACTATGGTAGAGTTCATATAATAATCTGAGTGTTCATAATATTGAGAAGTATAATTAGATAGGTTTGGATTAACATCAGAACTTTCAAAAGAATATAATGTATCCATAAATCCATTATGTATCCAAACATTGTCATATCCCAGTGTAGTGTCAGAACCTAATTCATAAGAATTTACTTTATATGTTTTAAATTTTCCCACATATCCATATTTAAACAGGTCGTCTTTATGTTCAGGGTCTTGGACTGTTTGATGATAATTTGAGTAATCTGCCTGTATGGAATAGAATACATTTTGTATTAAAGAAGATTTGTTTTCTTTTGTTGTAGGGAATCTTTGAGTAAATCTACCATATACTCTCCATGTATTATCAATTACCTGTGGATTATTTTTTGAGTTAAACATAGAGTATGAGTACATATAAGAGTTTCCATTATTGTAATCCAAAGAGCCGCCAAAGGTCAGGTTAGTATTAGGAGTTGTTCTTACATCTATTTTTCCTGATAAATTAATTCCGCGTGTAAGGGTATTTTGTTTTTGTTTAATTTTTATTAAATCATTATCTGTTATGAATTCTGAATTTTGGAAAGAGCCAAAGCCAGTTCCCGATGGGCGTAGAGGATATTTTTCAAGATTTTCAAGCACATCATCTTTAACAGTATATTGGTCTATAGAGAATGGATTAGGGTCTGCAATAGAAATAACTTCTCCTGACAGAAAGAATCCGAGCAGAGAAGTAGCTTTTGTAGAGTCCTTACCCATTATCAAAGGTCCCTGGATATTAAAACCCAAAAGGTTATATCCATAATGGTCAAAGAGTTCGGAAGATACGATTTCGGCTCCTACGCCAAATTTACGTGAAGGTCCTTTTGAAGTAATATTTATTATTCCTCCTGTAGCGTCTCCGTATTGTGCCGGTAATCCGCCTGTTACGACAGTAACCTGGTCAATAGCTGACTTAGGTATGCTTGAAGAACCTCTTACTCTTACACCATCAATATAAGTAACAGTACCCTCTGAACGCGACCCTCTGATGCTTCCTCTTTCTCCGTCTTGTGAGAAGACACCGCCTACTGTTATAGCTACAGAAGTTGCTGACCTGCCTGGCATTTTTTCTATTTCTTCAGATGTCATTGTGCCGCCTGATTGCGTTTGGTCTTTACTGATTAAAGGAACTTTATAGTCAACAACTTCAACTGCATCAAGGTTTGTAGCAGTAGAACTCATTTCCAAATTAAGAAAAGTAATTTTATCTATGTTGACAATAACATTTCTTACTAAAAGAGGTTTATAACCTATATAGCTTGCTTTGACATCATATTTACCAACAGGTATAGGCTTTATTGTATAATTACCATCAAAGTCAGATGTTGTGCCTCCCATTTGTTTACCTCCCAATTCAATAATAATGTTAGTAAAAGGGATAGCTTCTTTTGTTTTTTTGTCAAAGATTTTTCCTTTTAAAGTTCCATTTTGAGAAAATACTAATGTATTTACTGTTAATGTAATGAATAATAATAGAAGTATTTTTTTAAACATATCTTATGTGATTAATTAATTAATTAATAAATTAATAAATTTAATTTTAATAAAAAGAGTATAAATTTTTAAGTTTGTAAAAATAGAAAAAAAAATATAATACATTTTTTTTTACAAATTATATATATTTTTATTAAAAATAAGTGGTCTTAAGTATTTCAGAATAAATTATAGCTTGTTTAATATTAACTTTAATATGTTGAGTTTTTTTATTAGTATTATTTGTTTTTATATCTTTTTGTTGTTTTATGTTTGGTGTTTTATATTTCGATGTATAGTTAGATATTTCTGAATATTTATCATCTTTAATATTTTCGTTTAACGATGTTTTATTAACAGATGTTTTTATTATATTATCAGATACAGATGGCTGAAGATTTTCTGCTTTATCTTCATATAAGATATCTTTAAGTAATGATTTTATATTATTAGAATTAGATGTTTGTAATGGTTTTTTATCTGTCTTGGGCGAATTATCTTTTTTACTATAAAAACTATATATTATCCATCCTATGGCTAATAGAATCATTAAAATATTTCCAAAATTAGCCATAAATCTATTTATTAAAAAGAAATAATATTAAAAAAAAATGATATATTATACTATAAATGGTTAAAATATATTATCAGGGAGCAAAGATAAAAAAATAATTATTAATCAAATGAAATTTAGTTAAAAAAAATAAAAATAAAATATTTTTATTTTACCGATATATTTTTAAGTATTTAAGATTATGCACTATGGTTGCAATTTAAAAAAAATTAATTTGGATATTTTAAGGGGACTTCTAATAATTCATTTCTTTCAAGAAACAAATATAATGAATAAGATGCGAGACATAAATAT
>CAZZDX010000074.1:0-11956 GCA_964653185.1 uncultured Bacteroidales bacterium | reverse complement strand
AATAATTATTTTTCTATTCAATCCTTTCAGGATTGATGTTAATATGATTAGTTAATAACCACAGGTTGCACCTGTGGTTATTAAAATTAAATCCCTTTCGGGATTTTTTGTTATTGATAAAAAAAATATTCAAAAATAATATATTTTTTTATTGAACTTTAAGAAATTTAAAATTAGGGAAAAATAGTTAAATTTTTTAAAAAAAAAAATGATTTAAAATTATTACAATAATAAAGGGTGTAATTTTAGCAAAAAATTTTGTGAAAATTTAAGAAGTCCCTTTAAAACTGTTAACTGATAATTTTTCTTCTTCTTCTTCTTTTTTAAACAAAAAATTTCTAATAATATTTAACATCTGAACAGATGACTTTTTAAATGACAGGTCTGATAAATCAATATCTGATTTTTTTATTTCTATGTTATAAAAATTGTATAAAAATTCTGTTAAATTTTTTTCATCTGCTCTTTTTTCTTCTTTTTTTTGTCTTGATTTCAGATACTGTAATATTCTTAATCCGTCAATTTTAGTATGGCATGCTCTTACAAAATGTTTTTCATCTTTATAATTATCTCTGATATTTTGCCATAAATCAGTATCTTTAAATTTATCACAAAAAAAGTTTGATACAGTATTATCAACATCTTTATAAAAAAGAGCGGGAAATAAATCATACAAGGATTTTATTTCATCAAATAAAGAGAAATGATATATTGGATAACTTTTCCAGTCAGATAAGTTGCCTTTTATCATTGCAGGACCTGTTCCAAAGAATACTCTATCAGAAAAACGTGAATATGGATATACTTTTTCTTTATTCCATAATAATATATCACCATATTTTCGTAATTTTTGTAAAAAATAAAAATCTTCTCCGCTTTTTTTAGCTGTTATTCCTCCTATTGCATTATAAGCCCATACAGGCAAAGCAATAGCAGAACCTAATGCTGTAAACGAATAAGGACTTTTAATACGCCATAGATTAATGGAATAATAACGCATATAAATTTCATACCTTAACATTGCTCTGTCAACAACATCATTATCGGTCAATCTGTGATAATAAGGAACAGACAAAGCAACAGCTTTTTTATGGGCTTTAAAATTTTCAATGATTGACAAAAAATAATTTTCAGAAAAAACAGTATCAGCATCTAAACTTAATATAATATCATCTTTTTTTGTCTGTTTGTAATTGCTTATAGCATCCATTAACGTTTTGCGTGCTAATCCAACACCGGCTTTTTTTGTGTTCCAGCCATTACCTTTACTGGTTTTGTCAATGATTGTAACAGAAATATTTTTTAATGATTTGAGATAACAGAGTGTTTTTTGATTGTTTTCACATATATATCTTTTTTCAATATCATCCCACCATTCATCAGGTTGATTGACACAGACAAATAATTTAAAATTAGAATAACTTTGCCTTTTAATAGAGTTTATTGTCTTTGGCAAATATTCTATTTCATTAAAGACAGGTAATGATATATATATTTTCATTTTTTTACTATTGCCGTCAAGCAAATGCCTGATTAAAAGTACTATATAGAGTTTGTTCATAAAGTCCAAACTTATAACTAAAAAATAAAAATAACAGCTAAGCGAATTGTGATTTTGATAGTGATATCGTTTTTTTTTAATTGCTTCTAATATCAATTTTTTATTCCAATATCACTTTTTTAATTACAGTTTTTTTGCCTGTTTTAATAGTTAAAAAATAAACAGCTTTTGATTGCTTACTTAAATCAATATTAAATTTCTCAGGAACAACATCAAATCGTGATATTAATTGACCTTGTATATCTCTTACTTCAATTAATTCAATATTATTTCCTTGTATTGTAATTATGCCTGTTGTAGGATTAGGATAAATTGCTATATTATTACTTAATTTTTCTTCATTAATGCTAACTGATATAATTGCATAACAAGATGAAGTATCAATACAAGCATTTTCTGTTATTTCAACAGCGTAGTTTCCGTTTACTGTTGCAGTAAAACTCTGATTTGTTTCCCCTAAAATTACAGAGTAAGCATCATTACAATCTAACCATTGATAAGTTGCTCCACTTGTATTTGCTGTTAGCATAATACCATTTTGTGTAACAGATGTATCAACTATGTTCACGGTTAAATCAATCGTCATCAAACTATCACATCCTGCTACATTTGGAATTGTATCATAATATATTCCTGTTGTTGTCCATATATAATTGCCACTTGGTGAAGTATAGCTATCGCAAGATGTTTCTGCAATTGTGGAACTTGTACTGTCATTAACATTCACAGTTATTGGCTCTGAAACAAACTCACTTATGCCCGGACCAAAATTCATTGGTGGAGACAACAATGCAATTCCATACGACTTGCAAGTATAAACACCCGCATCTGCTGTTGTAATATTCGGAATAATTAATAAAGTATCAGTAGCACCCGTAATAGTATTCGTGCCTTTGAACCACTGATAGCTTAATGCTGAATCCTGTGATGCAATACTCAAAACTGCTGTATTACCTGCACACAGATTTAAGATATCAGACACTCCAAAGGGATTCTGTGGTGAATAACCATAATTTGTCAAACTTGATAAAGTATCTGCAATTCTTAACTCCCTTGCATCAGAAAAGTCAAGTTTGTTATTATCACACAAAAGCTCCTGTAAAGCAGTATTTGCTGATAAATCAGGTAATGTGGTTAATTGATTACTACCACAATAAAGATATAGTAAAGCAGTATTTGCTGATAAATCAGGTAATGTGGTTAATTGATTACTACCACAATAAAGATATAGTAAAGCAGTATTAGCTGATAAAACAGGTAATGCGGTTAATTGATTAGTATAACAATGAAGCTGTTGTAAAGCAATATTTGCTGATAAATCAGGTAATGCGGTTAATTGATTATTATAACACCAAAGATATTGTAAAGCAGTATTTGTTGATAAAACAGGTAATGCGGTTAATTGATTATTCTGACAACGAAGCTGTTGTAAAGCAATATTAGTTGATAAATCAGGTAATGCGGTTAATTGATTATTATAACACCAAAGATATTGTAAATCAGTATTTGCTGATAAAACAGGTAATGCGGTTAATTGATTATTATAACAATAAAGAATTTGTAAAGCAGTATTTGCTGTCAGATCAGGTAATGCAGTTAATTGATTATTATTACACCAAATATATTGCAAATCAGTATTTGCTGATAAATCAGGTAATGCGGTTAATTGATTATTATAACAATTAAGATAATTAATATTAATAAAACATTCTATACCTGTTAAACCGGCAATGTTTTGACTGTTACAATCCAATGTTCCGGTAAGCGTTGCCGCTGAGTCGGGGATTAAGCTATCGCCTGAAGCATCCATAAAAGTTGGATATGTAGCATTTAAAAAAGCCCTAAAGTTGGCATCCGGGATAAAAACATTCTGAGCATTAGAATTATTAAGAGAAATTCCTAATATTAGGATTAATCCGATACTTAAAATTTTTGTTTTCATAATTTTAAATTTATTTAATTAATTGCCTACTCTATTAAACGCTTTTCGGCTTCCGCTTTTGTTTATATTTAGTGCAAGCACTATTTATTATTTTTTACCTCAAATATTTTTTTTTTTTATATTTGTAAAAATACAAATTGTTTTTAATTAATACCCAAATTAAACAATTTTTAAAAAATAAATACAAAAATGGAAATTAAAGATATTCATACTTTTTCAAATTATAAAGATGTAATAATAAAACATTCGGAAATTGATATTAATGTTGATTTTGACAAAAAAATTATTTTCGGTAAAGTAAGCCATTTAATTAATAACAAAACAGGTGTAAAAAGATTATTACTTGATATTAATGGATTGGATATAAAAAATGTTACACTTGGGAAACAGGAAAAAGACACGAGTTATAATTTAGGTAAGCATATCTCTTATCTTGGCACAGGTTTAGAGATAGAAATTGATTCACATACAAAGATTGTTAATATTTATTATTCAACATCTTATAATGCTTTGGCTCTTCAATGGCTTGAGCCGAGGCAGACAAGTGGCAAGATATATCCATTTCTTTTTACTCAGTCAGAATCAATTTTGGCACGCTCGTGGATTCCCTGTCAGGATACACCATCAGTAAGATTTACATATAATGCAAAAGTTAAAGTTCCTAAAATGCTGATGCCGGTGATGAGTGCAGAAAATCCAACAGAAAAAAATGATAAAGGAATATATAATTTTTCTATGAAGCAATCTATACCTTCTTATCTGTTGGCTCTTGCTGTGGGCGATATTGTTTACAGACCTGTTGATGACAGAACCGGCGTTTATGCCGAGCCATCTGTAATTGATAAAGCAATATATGAATTTGCCAATATTGGCAATATGGTTACATCTGCTGAATATCTTTATGGCTCATATCGCTGGAAAAAATTTGATGTGCTGGTTTTGCCACCGAGTTTTCCTTTTGGTGGCATGGAAAATCCTCGTCTTACATTTGTAACACCTAGCATCATATCCGGCGACAGGTCTCTCACAAATGTTATTGCTCACGAGTTGGCTCATTCATGGTCAGGAAATCTGGTTACTAATGCTACATGGAATGATTTTTGGCTTAACGAAGGATTTACCGTGTATTTTGAAAGAAGAATAATGGAAAAAATTGAAGGCAGAGATTATGCAGATATGCTAATTTATTCAGGACTTCAAAATTTAAAACATACTATTAAAGAACTTGGACAAGATAATCCTGATACAATGCTTAAATTAAATCTTGAAAATCGCGATCCGGATCAGGGAATGACTTTAATTGCTTATGAAAAGGGCTTTTTCTTTTTGCTTTTGATAGAACAAACAGTTGGAAGAAAAAACTGGGATAATTTTTTAAAAAAATATTTTAATACTTTTTCATTTCAATCAATGTGCACAGAAAAATTTATCATCTTTTTAAAAAAAGAATTATTAAATAAAAAAGATAAATGGTATAAAAATATTGATATTAATAAATGGGTTTATAAAAAAGGTTTGCCTGATAATTGTCCAAAAGTAAACTCGGAACGATTTAAAAAAGTTGATAAAGATGTAGATAAATTAAAACAAGGGTTCCCTGTTTTTGAATTAGATACAAATTTATGGACAACTTATGAATGGTTACATTTTTTGCATAAATTACCGAGACATCTTACTATTAATCAGATGCATGACTTAGATATGGCTTTTCATTTTACAAAATCAAAAAACAAAGAGATACTTTGTGTTTGGTTGGAACAGGCAATTGAGAATAAATATTCCAAAGTGTATGATACTCTTGAAATTTTTTTAATTAATACCGGGAGAAGAAAATTTTTAGTGCCTTTATATAAGTCATTGCTTAAAACCGAGCAAGGAAAATTAATGGCAAAAGACATTTATAAAAAAGCAAGACCAAACTACCATTATGTATCAACATCAGTGCTTGATAAATTATTGGAAGCATAGACCTTATTTTATCAGGCAACCACGTGTTCGGCTACTGATTGCAAATTACGTATTTATCGGAACGAATGCCTGACCAATAACTTTCAGAGAAGATGTTTGTAACGGTTTGGCGGTATGTTTTTGTTGCCGATTTCTAAGCACTGTTGTCAAGTTACATGAAAGTTTATTAGGAGCAGAAACGCTGAAATCCACACTATCTCGGTAATAAAATATACCGCTTGTTAGCGTTTCGTTGGTTATTGTTATGCTGTTTTTCTTAGATGTTGATTAAAAAAAACTGACAAGGATATTACTCCCTGCCAGTTTCAAAAATTCGACCGCTTACTTCGACTGCGCTCAGCACAAGTCGCGGTTAAATTGTTAAATAGATAAATGGTTAAAAAGCCCGAATAGCACGCACATAGAGTATGCCGTACTTATAGTTGGATGACTGGGAGCCATTGTCGAAGGTCTGTCCCCATGCGAAGTTGACACTGCCCTCGGTAGAACTCCAATAGTCGGCACTAGCAAAACCGCCAACCACAGTTTTTTGCAAGTATAACAAAGTCAACTCATATTTTGAAGGCAAATACCAATCGCCATAAGTAACGCCACCAACAGTTACTGAATATTCGTTGCAAACAGTTGCTGCAAAATCATTTCCGTCAACTGGGCCTTGGTTAGCAATAATTATAGCTGTATTTTTCAAACCAGCACCAACACCATCAGCCCTTGCACGTGTATTTGTAGAAGACCCACCATACCATCTAATTCCTGGGCTTTGGTCTGCTGTGGCTGCTATTAAACCATGCTGCCCTGTTGCATCTAACCAAAAAATGATGCCACCCTGATAAGCCTGACCAATGGCAAGGGTTATTGTTCCGCTTATACTTTCCGCTGTTTTTGCATGCAATGCATAAGGGACGCTTAATAATTGGCTTGTGCCTGTGATGGTGTAACTTGTTCCGCCTGTCGGGTCGGTTTCGGTCTTAATAAAATAGATGTCGTTTGACCAGTTGATTGTATCAAAACCTGTTCCGCCACCAATTTCAATACTTACCAAGCCATTGGCATTGGTTGTTGGCGTTTGTGTTTCGGTGTAAACTACCGTTCCGCTTGCAGAACCTTGCAAAATGCTTATTTGCATTCCTATTGTAGTGCCAGTTACTAAGGCATCGCTGCTGTTGCGAATTACTGACTGATAGCTCATTTTTTCGGGTAATTGAGCAAACACGCTTGCAGTTAATAATACTGCTACTAAAATTGTAAATAATTTTTTCATAATTTAATTCCTCCTTAATTTTTAATGATTTTAAATGATTTAACTTCTTTGTTGTTTTGGATTATTTTTAGAAAATAGATGGCAGGAACAAGATTGCTCATAACAATGCTTGTTTCATCATCTTCAACTTTTTTATTTTCTAAAAGTTTTCCGTTGATGTCAAAAAGTTGATAGATTAAATCTTTTAACTTTTCGCTTTCAACTTTTAACTGTAAAAAATCAGTTGTTGGATTTGGATAAGCCAAGCATGTTAGATTTATGCCCGGGGCTACTTCAAGTCCGGTTACAACCGAAATTTCATAAGGTTGTTGTACACCTTGTGCCACCGAACCGTTTGTTCCTGTGTTTGTGGTGTAAACAACCTGTCCAACGGAATAGCTCACCGAGCCTCCGCTGCCCGAAGCGTTACCGCCTGTGGCAGGTATGGCTTCCTGTGCCTGTAATCCTGTCAGTCCGAGTCCTAACAAGAGTACGGCACTTAATTTCAACTTTTTGTACTTCATTTTACCTCCTTTTTTTAATGGTTATTACTCGTTTTAATTTATCGTTTTATTCTGTTTGTTTCGTGTCGTGTTATTTTTTTTCCAATGAACGCTGACTTGTTTATACAGCCAACTTATTACATTAAAACTGTTATTTAGATGCCAAATAAGTATATAAATAACAATTTTTTCTAAAACAAGTTGTTATTTATTTTTTACAAAGATATAAATTATTTTTAATTAACAAACAAAAATATAGTTTTTATTTAAATAATCAGACCATCCTTTTTTTAATTTAATATTAACAATCAGATTTATATAGATCTGTCTTTTTCCAATGAACGCTGACTCTGATATACATAGAACATAATTATTTAAAAGTTTCATACTTCAACAAGTTCAGCACAAGTACTTCAACAAGTTCAGCACAAGTACTTCAACAAGTTCAGTAACCATATTTTTTTATATCTGCAAAGGTACAAATTTAATTAAATATTGATTAAAAGCGGTAAGCAGAATTTTGAAATAAAACCCAACAGGTGCTAGACGACCTGTCGGGTGTTTGGGTAATTTGGACAATAATTATTTTATCAATTTTTTAATTTCATTTATTTGTTTATCAAATGTCTTATTAGCTTCTTTGATTTGGGTTTCAAAAGCTAATTTGATATTACTTATCTTATCATCTGACATTTTTTTATTCTGAGCAATTTTATCTTCTATATCTTTATTTTTATTAATTTGTTTGTTAAGAGCATTTTTATTATCATCAATCTTTTTATCAAGTGATTCTCTTGAATTACCTATTTCATTTTTTAATGTTATTTTAATTTCACTAATATGTTCATCCAAAGAGTTTTGTATATCAGCAATTTTATTATCAAATAAATCTTTTATACTGTTTATCTTATTATCTGATGTTTCTTTGATTTCTTTTATTTGTTTATCATATATTTCTTTGGTCTCATTGATTTGTTTATTTGTTTTTTCAGCACTTTTTGATATTTTTCTTTTTAATGATGTAACTATTATAATACTCAACAAAATAACACCAAGAATGCCGAGAATACCCTCGGTAATCAAATAATGTTTGTAATTAATATTTCTTTGCTCAATATCTTCTACTTTCTTATTTAGTGATAGAACTGATGAGCTTGTTGAAACCAAATAATTGGCATTAGCTTTTATCTCTGTATTTGTTGATCGTAAAACTCTATAAATACTATCAAATTCATTATTCTGAATTAACAAGTCAGCATTTAATTTGTTTAACTGATATTTTAAATCAGCATTTGATGTTTTTAATACAAAAATCTTTTTATTAAGATTATCAATTTGTCCTTGAATGTTTTCATTAGTAACATTAGTTTGAGCAAATAAACTCAAACACAGAAAAGACAATGTTAGAACAGTTAAATTTTTTTTCATTTGTTTATATTTTTAAGTTAAAAAGTTTAGTTTATTAAAATGCAAAGATAATATTTTTTCTATTAATATTAAATATAATAATATTAATTTATTAATTTTTGTTATATGATATAATTGTTGAAATACATAACACTTTATTTTACGGATTACGAATTACGGATTAGGAATTATTGACCTATTAAAAGTTTTTAGTTTTTTTAGGTACTTTCCAAATTCTTTAGGATTATAATTATTTTTTTTAATCATTTTAGTCATTTTGAATTATTAATCCGCCTTAGGTGGAGCATTCCCTTGTGTGTCCTGTAATAAAGTGTACAGGATGTGTCAAAATTAACTCTAAATTCTAATGTTAAATTTCTAATAAATTGAAGGGCAAAGTTATTTAACTGGATAAACGTTTTATGGATTATTACTCTTTTTCTTGTTCTTCGTATTCTTTAAGCAGTTTGGCTTGTATATCAGATGGCACTTGAAGATATTTATCAAATTTTAAAGAAAAAGTTGCTCTGCCATTTGTTAAAGAGCTTAATGTTGTTGAATATTTATTCATTTCAGACAAAGGGACTTTAGCTAAAATTATCTGATAATTGCCTTCATTGTTCATTCCCATAATAACAGACCTTTTGGATTGTAAGTCAGTCATCACATCGCCCATTTTTTCTTCGGGAACTATTACTTCAATATCATAAATAGGTTCAAGAATTCTTGGTCCTGCTTTTTTAAATGCTTCTTTAAAAGCATTTCTTCCTGCCAATCTAAACGATATCTCGTTTGAATCAACAGGGTGCATTTTACCATCATAAACATTAACAATAATATCTCTGGTATAAGAACCTGTTAAAGGTCCTTGTTCTATTTTTTCCATAATACCTTTCAAAATGGCAGGCATAAACCTTTGGTCAATAGTACCACCAACAATACAATTGTTAAAAATTAATTTTCCGCCCCAGTCAAGATTTATTTCATCTCTGTGTCTTATAGAAAACTCTTTTTGGTCAGGTTTACCTTCATAATAAGGTTCTATCATTAAATAGACCTCTCCAAACTGACCAGACCCACCTGACTGTTTTTTATGCCTATACATTGATTTAGAAGATTTTGTAATGGTCTCTCTATATGGAATTTTAGTAGCAAGAAATTCTATATCAATATTATAAATATTATTAAGATACCATTTAACAGTATTTATATGTAATTCTCCCTGACATTGTAAAATTATTTGCCTTAACTCTCTTGAATATTCAACAAGTAATGTAGGGTCTGTTTTATGCATACCATTTAAAGCAACATTTAATTTCTCATCATCACTTGTTTTTACCGGCTTAATTGCTGTACGAAATACCGGTTCAGGATAAACGACAGGTTCTATAATATCCGAAGAATTTTTGATAGAATTTAAGGTCTCATTAGTATTTGTATCTTTTAATTTAATTGTAGCAACGATATCTCCTGCAACAGCTTTTTCAACTTTAGTACGATTTTTGCCTGACATTAAAAACAGTTGTGATATCTTTTCCTTTGTTCCTCTATTGCCATTTATCATATCCATACCTTCTGTTATCTCTCCTGCATATACTTTAAGAAATGATACTTCTCCCAAATGTTGCTCAACAGATGTCTTAAAAACTAATGCAGATGCATTATCTTTTGGATTACATTTAAGTTCTTTGCCTTTAAGAGTTTTTTTTGCAGGCATTTCTGATGAGCAAGGCACAAAATTGCTTATAAATTCCAGTAATCTTGTAACTCCTGTATTATTCTTTGCTGATACACAAAAGACAGGACAAAAACTTCTGTTGATCAGTCCTGATTTTATCCCTTGTTGTAATTCTTCCAAGTTGAGTGTGTCATTTTCAAAAAATTTCTCCATCAAAGCTTCAGAACTTTCAGCTGCTGCTTCAATAAGTGTAGCTCGTAGTGCTTTTGCCTTAGATTTTTCAGAATCAGGAATATCTGTTTCTTCATATTTTCCCTGTTCAGAAGAAAATTTTAACATTTTCATCTTTATAATGTCAATTATTTCATTGAAACCTTCACCACAATTAACAGGATATTGAGCTAATGTTACCTTTCCTCCAAATTGTTGTTTTAACTGATTTATTGTCTCATCAAATTTTGCTTTCTCATGATCTAATTGATTGACAATAAACACTACAGGATTATTATTTTTATTAGTATATCTCCATGAAATTTCTGTTCCAACTTCAATACCATTTTGGGCATTTATAACTATAAAAGCTGTATCTGTTACATTTAAAGCATAAATAATTTCACCTATAAAATCAATAAATCCCGGTGTGTCAATTATATTTATCTTCTTGTCCTCAAATTCTGTATAAAGTATTGAAGAGGTAACAGAATTTTGACGATATAGTTCTATTTCTCTGTAATCAGAAACAGTATTTTTGTTTTCAATAGTCCCTATTCTGTTAATTATACCTCCGTCAAATAACATTGACTCCACAAGAGTTGTCTTTCCTGACTTTGCACCACCTATAAGTGCAATATTTTTAATTTCATCCGATTTATATACTTTCATATTCTATATTTATTATAAACAAATAATTATTTATCTTTTTAAAAAAAGGCAAATGTATAAAAAAACTTGAAATAATTTGTCTGCCTGATACAAATTATTTTACATTTTCCACAATAGAGTTATATATAACCTGATGAATATTAGTTCTAGTACTCATTGTCAAAAGTTTTCTGTTTGAGGCGTCAGGATATACTCTGTTAGAGAGGAAAATAAATACAAGATTTTCGTCAGGGTCAGCCCATATATAAGTTCCTGTAAAGCCGGAATGTCCGAAACTATTTTCTGAAGCACTTTTGCAGGCAGGTCCTCCTTCTCCTTTTATAATGGGCTTATCAAAGCCAAGTCCTCTTCTGTTATCATTTTCAGGAAACTGATATTTGGTAAACATTTTAACTGTTGCTTCATTTATATATCTGTGTCCCTTATAAGTTCCATTTTGTAATAGCATCTGCATAAGCATAGCAAGGTCATAAGCATCTGAAAACAATCCTGCGTGTCCACATACACCACCCATCATAGCAGCGCCCGGGTCGTGAACATCACCATGAATAAGCTGATGCCTGAATATTATATCATTTTCAGTTGGAACAATACGTGAAAGAGGAAAATATTTACGTGGTTCATAACATATAGTGTTCAGTGCCATTGGTTTGTAAAAATTATTTTTAACATAATTATCAAGTGTTTCGCCTGATATGGATTCAACAACTTTCATTAACAGATAAAATCCCATATCACTGTATTTATATTTTGTCTTTTTATAAAGATGTGTTTT
>CAZZDX010000073.1:0-12070 GCA_964653185.1 uncultured Bacteroidales bacterium | reverse complement strand
TAATAAGCCTTTTAGAAAATTTAAGCATTAAAAATGTCCTTTAAACCTAATTTTAACTTTTTTATTTTTTATTTACTCACCCCAACCCTCTCTACGAGTAGAGAGGGAGTAATTTGTAAAGTTAAAATTTTAACCGCTTGAAGTATAATTAATTTTTCAAAGATAAATAAAATTTGCTAAAGCAAATATACAGATAATTTTTAAATTTTTGGTTTAAAGTTTAGACAAGATGATTATAAAATAAAAAAGGGACTGAAAATCAGCCCCTTTTTTATTAAAAATTCCTAATATATTATAACTATTAGTTTTTGGTAATAGTTATTTTTTTGTTGATAGGTCCATCTTTTGTTCTAATTTTAATAAAATAAACCCCTGATTTATATTCTGATGTATTTATCTGAACAGAATTATCATTAATCATTTCATCAAATACAAGCTGTCCAATAGTATTATAAATTTTAATATTTTCAATATTATCAGATGATTTAATATTTATCAGATCTTTAGCAGGATTAGGATATATATTTACTGAAGTATTATCAGAATTTTCTTTTATTCCGGATCCCTCTTCAATTGATATATCATCAACACATATATAATATTCATCAGCATCGCTATATGCATACCATGCAAAGAAATAGACACCTGAATTAGGCACAGTAAAATCTGTAGATGACTCTACATAATCGGCTTCAGTAATTTCTCCTAAATCAACAATTGTAGTTGTCATTGCAGAAATAGTTTGTTCATCACCCATAAGTAATTTTAATTTTTCAGGAAAAGAAGCGCTTGTTTTATAATAGAAACTTATATGATAAGTTGTTGCAGCAACAAGTTCAATACAAGTAGAAAACAACCAGTCATTAGCTGCATTAGTGGAATTATAGTAATATTTTGCTACACCTGGCTCTGTGTTTCCGTCAGTAGCATAGAAATCCCATGTATTTTCATCAGCATTTGCATCTTCAATTTTCCATCCTGAAAAATCATCAGCCGGCTCAAATCCCATTGTATAAGGAATGTTAGCAGGAGCAATATGAGTTACTGAATAATTTGCAGTATCATTATTATTATCTGCATCTCCTATTAAAGAAGTATAAGCTTTAATATCATAAGTTGTTCCTTCCACAGATAAATCAGCAAGTCCTGTAAAAGTATAATCAATAGTTTGTAAACTAATAATTGTATTAGTAATTGTTTCTGTTACTATTATACCGCCTACATCATAACTAACATCAAAATTTTTAATAGTATCAGCACCAAAGTTTTTAATAGTAACAGTTACTTGTTCATTATCCAAGCAGCAAGCAGAAACAGGAGATGAAAAAGAAACAACACCTGCATCGAAACCTGGTAAAGGTATTACTTCTCCTAAATTAGCTCTTAACAGATAAGTTACTTCAAATCCACTACTTTCACTTGTTGCCCATGGATTTGCTCCATAAATAAACCAACCTGCATTTGGAGTAAAGAAATTTGTAGTTGTACCAATAGTAATATTATTATTATACTCTTTAACTCCTAAGAAAAAAGTCCCTGCTGCCAGATCTTTAAAATTTCCGTCAATAGGTAATGTGTACCATTGCGGAGCAGTATCTGTGATTGTCATAACCGGTGTTGAAGCAATTATTGAATCCGGTGTACTAGTAAAAGTATAAACATCCACACTTACATTATCTCCTAATGTCGGATTTTTCAGATAAAAAGATACAGATGTTATTGTATCATTATTTGTCAATGTAAATATTTGTCCTAATGTACCTCCACTACTTCCAATGCCAAGAGAACCAGTAGCAATGCCATCTTCTCTTGCCATTATTGTATCACTTACTTCAAATGACAAAGAATCTGTATTGTTTGTAATATCTGTTTCTATCTCATTTACTGATAATGAATAGTTTACATTAAATATTCCTGTTGCTATTGGTGTAAAATAATTTGGTGTTGTTAAAACAGTATCTTCACCTGATAATAAAGTATCTTTGGAAATATTATCAGTAAACAATCCTGAATTAACATCAACATTTAAAGTAATATTAGTAAGAGTATCAAACCCTACATTAGCGGCATTTGCACTAAAATTTACAGGAAAAATTTGTTTAAGAGGAATAATAGTATATTCACTGTTTGTATTGGCATCTCCAATTTCAATATCATATTGTCCTGATTCATAAATCATAATATCATCCAAAGAGAATTGTGCACCATCATTGCCATAGTATTGAAAAGCAATTTTAATGGTACTTTCACCTGCATAGGCAGATAAGTTAACTTGTACATTGGTCCATTCCCATGTTGTCCATGTTGTATCTACTTCTTCGTCCCATAATGTATCAGTTGTCCAAGTAGTGCCGCCGTCAGTACTAATAAGTATATTCAAATTACAATTATCATAAGGAGTAACTGCATAATATTTACTTCCAAGAAACCAAAAATCTAATATAGCATTAGAAACACTTGTAAAATCCAATAAAGGAGTAATAAGTAATTCATTTTGGTCCTGAAGATTATCATCATAAAGACATGTTGCATTATATGAACCTGTATGTGGATCATAATCATCTATTCCCCATGTCTCTGTTACATTTGTTGATGTTAATGTCCAGTCCGTTGGAGGAACAGCACCTCCTTCAAAGCCCTCATTAATAATAGTAGAACGTGTTTGTTTAACAGATTCTATACTCGTATTAGCATCTTTAACAGGAGTATAAATCAATTGTTTTTTTAAAGAAAATGCTTGTTTAGCGCTTTTTGCTGTTTTAAAATTGTTTGTATTACTCTTTTGCTTTGTTTGAGCAAAAGTAAATGTTGCTATAGCAACAAATGTCATTAAAATGCAAATTTTTTTTCTCATAATTTTATTTTTTTGTTAATAATTAATTAATTTAGTTAAAAAGTGCAAATTTAAAACTTTTTTTTAATAAAAAATATTTTTGGATTAAATTTTTAAATTTTCTATGACGGATTAAATAAAAAATGTTTTTAGCAAAATTATTTTATGTATTAAATTTTGGTTTATAACTTTAAAGTAAATTATGATATAAATAATTACAAAAAAAATAAAACAGAAATACTTTGTAATTTTATTTTTATTATTACATTTGCATTTTTAAAAATATTTAAAAAAGAAAGGAAAGGAATAAAAATGTTTGCAATAGTTGATATAGCAGGACAACAATTTAAAGTAGAGAAAAATCAGGAAATTTTTGTTAATCGTTTAAAAGATAAAGAAGGGACAAAAATTGAGCTTAAAAATATATTATTAATAGAAGATGATAATGGAAAAACTCTTGTTGGCACACCTTTTATTGGTGATGCCAAAATTTCTGCTAAAATAATAACTCATCTTAAAGCTGATAAAATCATTGTTTTTAAAAAAATAAGAAGAAAAAGATTTCAAAAATCTAATGGTCACAGACAACCACTTAGTAAAATTTTGATTGAACATATCTTTGAAAAACAGGATAATGCAAAAAAAACTGATGCTAAAGCTAAGGAAAACACAATAAAAGATGAAAATACAGATAAACAGACAAAAAAAATTATAAAACCATCAGTAAAAACAACAATAAAAGCTGTAAAGCCATCAGTAAAAGCAACTGCAAAACCGTCGGTAAAGAAAGTTGTAAAGACAACAGCAAAAAAAACCACAAAAACAGAAAAAAGTAAATAATTTTGTATAACATTAAAATTTAAGTATATGGCTCATAAAAAAGGTGCTGGTAGTTCAAGTAATGGAAGAGAATCGCATAGCAAACGTCTCGGTATAAAAATATTTGGAGGACAATCAATACATGCAGGTAGTATTATTGTAAGACAAAGAGGAACTGTTCATAATCCATCAGTGAATGTAGGGATGGGTAAAGATAATACTTTATTTGCATTAATTGATGGAACTGTTACATTTAAAAAAGGTAGGAAAAATAGATCTTATGTCTCTGTTGAGCCATTATCAATAGAGTAAATTTTTTATTTAAAGCTATATTTTTTGTGAAATGATTAGGCAACTGCCTGACAGCACAAGTTATTGATTCTCCTGATTTTATTTAAAAAGTCAGGAGTTTTTTTTAATTATTAAAATTTATAATCAAAAAAAATGTTGCAAATAAATTACATTAGAGAAAATAAAGATAAAGTTATTGAACGTTTAAAAATAAAAAATTTTGACGGTGCTGAAATAATAAATAAGATAATAGAACTTGATGATAAACGCAAGAAAACTCAAAAAGTATTAGATGATAATCTATCAAAAGCAAATACACTGGCTAAACAAATTGGATATCTTTATAAAGATGGTGATATAAAACAAGCTAATGAAACAAAACAAAAAACATCTGAATTAAAAGTTGTATCTAAAAAATTAAATAAGGAACTTGACTTATATAAAGAAAAACTTAGAACTTTTTTGTTGCAGGTTCCTAATTTACCACATTCATCTGTTCCCAAAGGAAATAATATTGTTGAATATAAAGAAGGTAATATTCCTGAACTTCAAAATAATGCTTTACCACATTGGGATTTAGCAACAAAATATGATATTATTGATTTTAAATCAGGTAATAAAATTACCGGTGCCGGCTTTCCTGTTTATAAAGACAAAGGAGCAAAATTACAACGTGCTTTGATAAATTTTTTTATAGATAATGCTGTAGAACAAGGATATATAGAAATTCAGCCACCGGTTTTGGTCAATGAAGATTCGGGATATGGCACAGGACAACTACCTGACAAAGACAAACAAATGTATTATATCAACATTGATAATTTATATCTTATCCCAACAGCAGAAGTTCCCATAACAAATCTCTATCGTGATGTAATCCTTAAATATGATGATTTACCAATAAAAAATGTAGCATATTCCTGTTGTTTCAGGCGGGAAGCCGGTTCTTATGGTAAGGATGTAAGAGGTCTGAACAGATTGCATCAGTTTGATAAAGTAGAAATTGTGCAAATTCAAGATCCTGACAAATCATATCAAACACTTATTGAAATGCAGGAATATGTCGCCTTTTTGTTACGAAAATTAGAACTGCCTTTCCGAATTTCTAAACTCGGTGGCAAAGACACAAGTTTTGCTTCTGCTTTGACTTATGATGCGGAAGTGTATTCTGCTGCTCAAAAACAATGGCTTGAAGTAAGCTCTATTTCTAATTTTGAGACCTTTCAGGCAAACAGAATGATGCTTCGTTTTAAAGATAAAGATGAGAAAAAGAAATTACCACATACTTTAAATGCAAGTGCTTTAGCATTGCCAAGAATTGTTGCTGCTCTACTTGAAAATAACCAAAGCCCAAAAGGAATTAAAATACCTAAAGTTCTTACAAAATATACAGGATTTGATTTTATTGATTAGCATTTACTGAAAAATAGCATGAAACTCCCATAAACCAACGTGTTATCCGTCAGCTGACTGATCACACAAAAAATATATAATTAAACAGATGAAAACATTATTAAAAAATATCTTTTTAACAGCAATATTATTACCGTTTTTTCTTATAAGTTGTAATAATTTTAAACATTCTAAGGAAATAAGTAAAATTGATAGCTTATTAACAGTATTAGACAGTGCAAAGTCCAAATTACACGAACTGGATACCATATATGTAAAAAATTGCCATGATAAATATTTGGATAATCTTAAACAAATAAGAGAAAATTTTAAAGAAAAAAAAGATGATTATACTTTCAGAACTATGGAGCAATATGGACTTATAAACAAACCTGTAAGAAATTTTTTAAGGGATTTTGACAACTTTAATAATGAAATTAATTATTCAAAAAATCAACTCAAAAATCTTAAATGCGATATTAAAAACAATAAAATAAATAAAGAAAAAATTGCTGAATATATTAATACAGAATCCAAAGCAGTTAATTTTTTAAATAAAAAAATTAATATAAGTGTAAACAGTTCAAAAAAATATATTAAAAGTTTTGAAAAACTTAATCCTAAAATATACAATATAATTAAAGATTTAAAAAAACAAATAACAGAAGAAAATACAAAGTCCTGATAAAATTATTGGTATGGGTAAGTTGATTATTAACTAGAGTTTGTTCATAAAGTCAAATCTTTTATTTTTATTATTTAGCACCATTTTTGACTTTATGAACAAAATTTTGTGGGATGTACTGGATTCGAACCAGTGACCCCCGCCCTGTCAAGGCGATGCTCTAAACCAACTGAGCTAACATCCCTGTTTAATGTTTGTCTATATCTTTGGAATAATTATCAATATCAAACAATTTTAGTTGATTTTTAGTAATATGATAATCCTCTCCCTGTGTTGAATTATAGTTATTCTCAATATATTCTTTTATGGATTTTTTTATCAGTTTGTTTGGAGTAGTTTTATGAATTTTACAATAATTACTAATTAACTTTTTTTGTTTATCAGAAATTTTAAAAGTAATTTTTTTAAATTTTACTTTTTTTCTCTTTTTTGATTTTCTTAATGCACTCATAAAATAATTTTAGTATTTAATTCAATTTATACCCAACAGGTGCTACGCGACCTGTCGGGTATTCTGCATTCCAAAAGCAATAAAATTTTATTTTGGCTTCGCTCAACAACTATTAAGTAAGATTAATTATTATGTTGTATATATTAAAAAATTAATCCTGCTCAGAAATATCTCTCATAAATTCTTTTATATCACCAATAATTTTATTTGCCAGGCACTCGGCTTTTACAATAGAATCACTTTCAGAATAAATTCTGATAATTTCTTCAGTATTGGATTTTCTTAGATGTACCCATTCTTTTTCAAACATTATTTTAATACCATCACTAGTATCAACAGGATGCTTTTTATATCTTTTTTTTATTTTACTAAAAATTTTATCAATATCAATTTCAGAACTTAATTCAATTCTGTTTTTTGAAATAACATATTTAGGATAAGTATATTTTAGAGCAGAACAGGTTTTTCCTGATTTAGCCAAATAAGTAAGAAACAAAGCAACACCTGCAAGAGCATCACGACCATAATGTAAGTCAGGATATATTACACCTCCATTACCTTCGCCTCCAATAACAGCATTTTTTTCTTTCATCATTTTAACAACATTTACTTCGCCTACTGGTGAAGCAAAATATTCTCCGCCGGCTTTTTCTGTAATATCCTGTAAAGCCCTTGTTGATGATAAGTTTGATACGGTATTTCCTTTTTTGTTTTTTAATATATAATCAGCAACGGCAACAAGCGTATATTCTTCACCAAACATCTCTCCATCTTCACTTACAATAGCAAGACGGTCAACGTCAGGGTCAACAACAAAACCAAGATTTGCTTTACTTTTAACAACTTTTTCAGATATATCATAAAGATTATCAGGTATTGGCTCCGGATTGTGCGAGAAATCTCCATTTGGCTCACAATTTAACTCATAAATTTTATTAACACCTAATGCTTTAAGAAGCAAAGGAATGACAAATCCACCAGTAGAATTTATACCATCAACAACTACTCTGAATTTAGCTTTTCTTATAGCATCTACATCAACTAATGGTAAGTTAATTACTTTTTCAATATGCTTTTTTATAAAACTATCATCCTTGTAATATTTACCTAATTCATTTATTTTAGCAAAAATAAAATTCCTTTGTTCTGCAATGGATAAAACATTCTTTATATCTTTATCAGAAAGAAATTCTCCTTCACAATTCAACAGTTTTAAAGCATTCCAGTTTTTAGGATTATGACTTGCGGTGATAATAATTCCACCATTAGCATTCAAATCCGTTACAGCTATCTCTACTGTTGGTGTAGTTGACAATCCTATATCAACAACATCAACGCCCATAGCTATCAAAGTGCCAACAGCAATCATATTAATCATCTCACCTGAAACACGTGCATCTCTACCAACAACCAGTTTAACTTTATTGCTTTTACACTTAGAATATTTATTTAAATAGGATGCAAAAGCAGATGTAATCTCAACGATATTTATTGGGCTTATATTATCATTGGGACTCCCTCCTATTGTTCCTCTAATACCGGATATTGATTTTATTAATGCCATTTTATTAAATTTGTGCAAATATAATTTTTTATTATTTTTTTTATAATTAAAAAAAAATTATTATTAATTAATATTTTTAATCAACTTTGCAAATTAAAACAAAAAAGTATAAATTGCCTTAAATTAAAGATTAAAAAATTGTAACGATTGTAACGATAAAAGATTAAAAGATATAAATATAAACAGATAAAACAAAATATTTTATAAATTTGGAATTATGGATGAAACAGCAAAAAAATCTCAAAAAACCACTATAAAAAAAAGTATAAACAAATTCACTACTGCAAATACTCCTGTATTTATGGAATATGGAAAATTGCCCCCACAGGCACTTGAACTTGAAGAAGCTGTCCTTGGCGCATTAATGTTAGAACAAAATGCTTTAAATGCTGTAATTGATTTGTTAATACCTGAAATGTTTTATAAAGAGTCGCATCAAAAAATTTTTTTTGCAATACGCAATTTATCAGCACGATCAGAACCTGTAGATATACTGACAGTTACCAATGAACTTAAAAAAAATGGAGCACTGGAAATTGTAGGTGGACCCTACTTTATAACACAATTAACCAATAGAGTTGCCTCAGCAGCAAATATAGAATTTCATGTCAGGATAATTATACAAAAATATATTCAACGCGAACTTATAAGAATAGCTTCTGAAATAACAAAAGAAGCTTATGAAGATAGCACTGATGTATTTGATTTGCTTGATAAAGCAGAACAAAATCTGTTCGCTATAAGTGAAAGAAATTTTAAGAGTACGTCTATTGATATGAAAAGATTATTAAAAGATGCTATTGATCAAATTGAACTTATAAGCAAACAAGAACAAGGATTAAGTGGCGTGCCTTCAGGATTTTCAGAATTAGACAGAGTTACTTCCGGCTGGCAAAAATCAGATCTTATAATCCTTGCCTCTCGTCCAGGAATGGGAAAAACAGCTTTGGCTATCTCAATGGCAAGAAATATAGCAGTAACATATAAAAAACCTGTTGCTATATTCTCTCTTGAAATGTCTTCTTTGCAACTTGTAACTAGAATTATATCAGGAGAGACAGAAATTAGTGCAGGGAAATTAAGAAAAGGTAACCTTGAACAATATGAATGGCAACAATTAAATTCAAGAATAAAAAATATTGCAGAAGCTGCATTATTTATTGATGATACAGCTGCATTATCAATATTTGAACTAAGAGCTAAATGCAGACGAATGAAAGCAAAATATAATGTTGAACTTATCATTGTAGATTACTTACAACTAATGTCAACCGGTAGTGAAAATAAGGGTAACCGTGAACAGGAAATAAGCAACATCTCACGCTCTTTAAAAGCACTTGCAAAAGAACTAAATATACCAATAATCGTATTATCACAGCTAAGTCGTGCCGTTGAAACAAGAACAGGATCTAAAAGACCTATATTATCTGACCTTAGAGAATCAGGAGCTATTGAACAAGATGCTGACTTAGTACTATTTATATATAGACCAGAATATTATAAAATAGATCAAGATGAACAAGGAAACTCTACTGAGGGCTCTGCTGAAATAATTATTGCAAAGCACCGTAACGGCGCATTAAGAACTATTAATCTGCAATTTGTTGATAAATTTGCTAAATTTGTTGAACCTGATATCACTAGTTTGGATGCTAATAATTTTAAAACAACAAATGATACTGAAAAAGGCAAAACAACATTTACTATTCAATCAAAATTAAATGATATGGATGATGATAAACCATTTTAATCCGTATAAACAAAACAAGCGACCTTAAACATGTAAATATTCTACTCTTTTTAGATAATAATTTGCAATAAATCAAAAAAAAAATTTATGAAACTTCTATGACCAAAGACAGTTATAAATTATGAGTTAATACTGATCAGGCAACTGCCTGACAGCACAAATTTTGGACATATATCGGTCAGTCCACCCGAATGAAAGGAATGATTATATATGCTATTGACTGTTATCTATCAAAAAAAATAATAGCCAAAAGCTAAATGCTAATAGCTAAAAGCCCGAAGTATTTGAAAATGAACAAATTACGAAAACATAAACAGATGAAACGTTTTTTAATACTAATATTTTTTTTAATAATACTATCTCCTGTAGTTAAAGCATCTTATATATTTATTCCTATGGATAATTCTCAAAAAAATCATTTAAAAGCTTATGGTATAGCTTACTGGACTTTACAAAAAGATATAGAAGTAAGTTGGCTGCTAAATTATAAAGGAGGAAGTTTTATGTGCAAATATTATGAACTTATAGAAAATGAATGTGTTATAAGAGGTGTCTCATATAATATAATTGCTGATGTTCAATCTACTGCTATTTTACAAGAAATATCTGAGCCAAATATTAATATGGATGAAGTAAAACTTTATAAAGCACCTAAAATAGCTGTATATTCTCCAAAAAATAAACGACCTTGGGACGATGCTGTTACTCTTGCCCTTACTTATGCTGAGATACCTTATGATGTCGTGTATGATGAAGAGGTCTTACAGGGAGTATTGCCTTTATACGATTGGCTACATACACACCATGAAGATTTTACAGGACAATATGGAAAATTCTGGAGCGCATATAGAAATGCTGACTGGTATAAAGAACAAGTAAGAGAATCAGAAGAGATAGCTCATAAATTAGGATTTAAAAAGGTCTCTCAACTTAAACTATCTGTTGCCAAAAAAATAAGAGATTTTGTCGCAGGCGGAGGATATCTGTTCTCAATGTGTTCTGCATCTGATAGTTTTGATGTTACTTTGGCAGCTGATGGAGTTGATATATGTGATGTGATGTTTGACGGAGACCCTGCTGACAGAAACGCACAACAAAAACTGGACTATGATAAATGTTTTGCCTTTACTAATTTTACATTAGTTACAAATCCTTATGAATATGAAATATCTTCTATTGATGTTACTCAAACACGACCAAAAAATCTAAATGAGACAAATGACTTTTTTACACTTTTTGAATTTTCAGCAAAATGGGACCCTGTGCCAACAATGCTATGCCAAAATCATGAAATGGTAATTAAAGGATTTATGGGACAAACAACAGCATTTAATAAAAAATATATAAAATCAAATGCCTTAATAATGGGCCAAAACAAAGCAATAAATGAAATACGATATATACACGGAGAATATGGTAAAGGAATGTGGACTTTCTATGGCGGACACGACCCTGAAGATTACAGACATTTTGTTGGAGACCCACCTACAAAATTAGACCTCTACCCTAACTCTTCAGGATATAGATTAATACTAAACAATATATTATTCCCGGCTGCAAAAAAGAAAAAACGAAAAACTTAATTTGTTGTTGAAATAATTAAGAAATTGTAAAGATTAAAAGATTGTAAAAATTGCAAAGATTTTTTTAAGTTCTTATCCATAATTTTTAAAATTATTTCAATTTTTACAATTTTCCCAATTTCCCACAAATCCTAAGTATTTTAGATTTTAAAACATACATATAATGATAGATTTTAAAAAATTTGAATTGGATAATGGATTGAAAATAATATTTAACAAAGATGAAACAACACCTGTTGTTAGTTTAAATATTTTATATAATGTTGGTGCTAAAGATGAAAATCCTAAGCAAACAGGACTTGCTCATTTGTTTGAGCATCTGATGTTTACCGGCTCTGTAAACATCCCTAACTATGATAATCCTCTTGAAAAAGTAGGCGGCAAAAATAATGCTTTTACCAATAATGATATTACAAACTTTTATCTGACAGTTCCAAAACAGAATATAGAAACAGCTTTCTGGTTAGAATCAGATAGGATGAATCAATTGGCTTTTTCTCAAAAAAAATTAGATATACAAAAAAATGTAGTTATTGAAGAATTTAAAGAAACTTGTCTAAATCAACCTTATGGCGATATATGGCTATTGTTAAGACCACTTGCTTATAAAATACATCCATACCAGTGGGCTACTATAGGCAAAAAAATATCTCATATCCAAAGTGTTGATATGCAAGATGCTAAAGCATTTTTTAAAAAATC
>CAZZDX010000072.1:0-12235 GCA_964653185.1 uncultured Bacteroidales bacterium | reverse complement strand
CATTGAGAGCAGATATAGATTATGCTTTAAATGAAGCACAATTAACTTACGGCAAAATGGGTATTAAAGTATGGATTTGTAAAGGAGAAGTATTTGGGAAAAGAGACCTTAATCCAATATTAGAACCAAAATTTAAATCAGACAAAAAAAACAAAGATAATAAAAGAAGAATAAGAAGAAAACCAAGATAAATTTATTTAAGATAGTGTTTAAAAAAAATAACAAAAAATTAAAAATTATTAGGTATAATTTTATCATTGTTTTTTGAAAGAGTATAAATAAAAAAAAATATTAAAAATGCTACAACCTAAAAAATTAAAACATAGAAAAATGCAAAAAGGCAAAATGAAAGGAAACGCCAAAAGAGGTGCAGAACTTTCATTCGGTTCTTTTGGTATAAAAACATTAGAAGAAGCATGGATAACAGCACGACAAATTGAAGCAGCACGACAAGCTGTTACTCGTTATATGAAACGTGATGGACAAATATGGATAAGAATATTTCCTGATAAACCTGTTACTAAAAAACCAGCCGAAGTTCGTATGGGAAAAGGTAAAGGTTCACCAGAATTATTCGTAGCTAGGGTGTCTCCAGGAAGAATGCTCTTTGAAGCAGATGGAGTCCCTCTAAATATAGCAAAAGAAGCTATGCGACTTGCAGCACAAAAATTGCCTGTCCTCACTAAATTTGTCATTAGACGCGACTATGTTGAATAATAAATGCTATTAAAAATAAAATATCCGTAACAAAAAGAGACAAGACACAAGACATGGAAACAGGAAACTGGAACATAACTGATGAACTATATACAAAAATATAAAAAATGAAAACATCTGTAATACAAGAATTTTCTACAAGTGAAGTCAATGAAAGATTAGAAGAAGAAAAAAATCAACTTATTAAATTAAAACTTAATCATGCTGTATCACCATTAGAAAATCCTATGAAAATTAAAGCGTATAGAAAAAATATTGCACAGCTTAAAACAGAACTGCGAGCTAGAGAACTGAATAATAATAAAAAAAATATACAAAATGGAAAATAGGAATCTAAGAAAGCAAAGAACAGGAATTGTTGTGAGTAATGGAATGAATAAATCTATTGTAATTGAAGTAGTTAGAAAAGTAAAACATCCAATATACGGAAAGTTTATAAAAAAAACTTCTAGATTTATGGCTCATGACGAAAAAAATGAATGCAATGTTGGAGATACTGTTTGTATTATGGAAACAAAACCATTAAGTAAAAATAAAAAATGGAGATTAGTTAAAATTATTAAAAAAGCTAAATAATTATGGTACAACAAGAATCTAGATTAACTGTAGCTGATAACAGTGGTGCTAAAGAAGTATTATGTATTCGTGTACTTGGTGGAACAAAGAAAAGATATGCATCTGTAGGCGATAAAATTATTGTTACCGTCAAAACTGCTATACCTTCAGGCAATATAAAAAAAGGAACTGTTTCAAAAGCTGTTGTTATAAGAACAAAAAAAGAAATAAGAAGAAATGATGGCTCTTATATAAGGTTTAGTGATAACGCTGTAGTCCTGCTAACAGAAACAGAAGAAATGCAAGGTACTCGTATATTCGGACCTGTGGCAAGAGAACTAAGAGAAAAAAAATTTATGAAAATTGTCTCACTGGCACCAGAAGTGCTCTAAAAAATTATAATAACTATGCAACCAAAATTACATATAAAAAAAGGCGATATTGTAAAAGTTATTGCCGGTAACTTTAAAAGTAAACAAGGTAAAGTTCTATTTATATCTATAAAAAAAAGAAAAGCTATTGTAGAAGGCGTTAATATGGTATCTAAACATTCTAAACCTACTACCGAAAACCCTAAAGGTGGAATTATAAAAAAAGAATCTCCTATACATATATCTAACCTTATGGTTATAGATAATGATGGGAAACCTACAAGAATAGGAAGAAAACTAAAAGATAAAAAACTTATTAGATATTCAAAAAAAACAGGGGAGGAAATAAAATAATGGATTATTTACCAAGAGTAAAAAATAAATATAATAAAGAAATAGTACCAGCACTAAAAAAACAATTTGGATACAAAAGTAATATGCAGGTACCTAAACTTAAAAAAATATGTATTAATCAAGGGCTGGGAGATGCTATTATCAACAAAAAACTTATTACTACTGCTATCAATGAAATGACACTTATATCAGGACAAAAAGCTGTGCCTACAAATGCTAAAAAAAATATATCTAACTTTAAACTTAGAATAGGATTTCCAATTGGTGTAAGAGTTACTCTAAGAAGAAATAAAATGTATGAGTTTCTTGATAGATTAATATCTGTAGTCCTGCCACGAGTTAGGGACTTTAGAGGAATAAGTAATAAAGGATTTGACGGAAAAGGAAATTATAACCTCGGTATAACAGAACAAATAATATTTCCGGAAATAGATATTGACAAAATTGAAAAATTAATGGGCATGAATATTACATTTGTTACATCTGCCAAAACTGATAAAGAAGCATTTGCTCTTTTGAAAAATTTTGGATTACCATTCAAAAATTAAACAATTTAATTAAAAATAATATGGCAAAAAAATCAATAGAAGCACGAGAAAGAAAAAGACAAGAAATAGTAAAAAGATATTCTGAAAAAAGAAAAGAACTCAAAGCACAAGGAGATTATTTGGGATTACAAAAATTACCTAAAGATGCTTCTCCTGTTCGGTTACATAATAGGTGCCAGCTCACAGGAAGGCCAAAAGGATATATGCGACAATTTGGAATATCACGTATAAACTTTCGCGAAATGGCATCAGCAGGATTAATACCAGGTATTAAAAAAGCAAGCTGGTAAAATAATTATGAATTATAAATTATGAATTACGAATTATGAATTATGAATTATGAACTTTGTGCTTTGTGCTTTGAACTTTTACCTTTTTATTTTTGTCTTTTGTCTTTTGTCTTTTGTCTTGATACTTGATACTTGATACTTTGAATTATGAATTATTAATAGATTTAACCCCAATTTTATTGCATTTTTTTCATAATTCATAATTTTATTAAAACATATAAACTAATAAAAAAAAAAAAAATGACTACTGACCCTATTGCAGATTACCTTACAAGAATAAGAAATGCAATGTCTGCTCATCACAGAATTGTTGAAATACCTGCATCAAATATAAAAAAAGAAATTACTAAAATATTATTTGAAAAAGGATATATTTTAAACTATAAATTTGAAGATAATCCTGTTCAGGATGTTGTTAAAATAGCTTTAAAATATCATCCTGTAACAAAAGTGCCTGCTATTAATAAACTTGAAAGAATTAGTAAACCAGGACTAAGAAAATATGTAAATGCCAAACAACTGCCAAGAGTACTAAATGGCTTGGGAATTGCTATTATATCAACATCTGTAGGCGTAATGACAGATAAAGAAGCAAAAACACAAAATATTGGCGGAGAAGTATTATGTTTTATTAGCTAAAAATAAGGAGAACAAAAAAATGTCAAGAATAGGAAAATTACCAATAAAAATACCTGATAAAGTAGAAGTTACTGTATCTGATAATAACATAGTAACAGTAAAAGGACTTATGGGAGAACTAAAACAAACCATTGATCCATGTATAACTGTTAAAATAAATGAATCTATAATATCTTTAGAAAGACATACTGAACAAAAAAAAGATAAATCCTTACATGGTTTATACAGAGCACTAATATATAATATGGTTACAGGTGTATCTAAAGGATATAAAATTGAACAGGAAGTTATAGGCGTAGGATATAAAATAAATTCCCACGATCAAATATTAGAACTATCTATTGGAAATTCATACAGTATTGCATTTGAATTACCAAAAGAAATAAAAGTTGAAGCAATAACAGAAAGAGGTAAACCACCTAGAATAATATTATCATCTATTGATAAACAACTTATAGGACAAGTAGCAGCTAAAATACGATCTTTAAAAAAACCTGAACCATACAAAGGAAAAGGTATTAAATTTGTTGGCGAACAAATTAAAAGAAAAGCCGGCAAAATAGCTGGTGCTTAAAAAATATTTTGAATTATGAACTTGGAATTGGAAATTAGAAAATTACGGATTACGAATTTTGTGCTTTGAACTTTATACTTTTGTCTTGATATTTGATATTTTGAATTTGACAAAAATGTAGATAACTGAAAATAAGTTGATTACGAAAATATAAACACATGAAAAATAAAAAATCATATAACAGAATAAGAATTAAACAAAGAATAAGAAAACGAATTAAAGGAACACCTGATGTCCCAAGATTAAGTGTATTTAGAAGTAATAAACACATCTGTGCTCAAATTATTGATGACCAAAATAATAAAACTTTAATCTCTGCACAGTTAAATCAAATAGAACATCCTGAATCTATCGGTAAAGATAAGATTGCTTCTAAAAAAATAACAAAAACTGAACAAGCTAAATTAGTAGGTAAATTAATTGCTGAAAAAGCTATTAAATCAGGAATTAATTCTGTGGTATTTGATAGAAATGGCTATCTATACCATGGCAGAGTTAAATCATTAGCTGAAGAATCTAGAAAAAATGGACTTAAATTTTAAATAAAGTTATGCAAAATATTAATAAAAAAAGAATTAAATCCGGTGATATAGAATTTAAAGAAAAAGTAGTAAGTATCAGAAGAGTAGTTAAGGTTACCAAAGGTGGCAGAGCATTCAGCTTCTCAGCAGTCGTTGTTGTTGGTAATGAAAAAGGCGTTGTAGGATATGGACTTGGAAAAGCAAAAGAAGTAACAGTTGCTATATCAAAAGGATTAGATGATGCAAAAAAAAATCTTATTAATGTCTCTATCATTAACGGAACTTTACCACACGAGCAAACAGGTAAATATTGCGGGGCTTCTGTATTCCTCAAACCAGCAGCACCAGGCACAGGAGTTATCGCAGGAGGAGCTATGCGCGCTGTATTGGAAAATCTGGGCATAAAAAATATACTCGCAAAATCCAAAGGTTCTTCAAACCCTCACAACGTTGTTAAAGCTACTATAAACGCTCTTATGCAAATAAGAGACCCTTACTCTATAGCTAAAATAAGAGGTATTGATATGAATAAAGTATTTAATGGATAAATTTATACTAACATAACCGTTCAATAGTTGAAAATTTGAAATACCTAAACAAAAAATGTTTAAAACAATGAACAAAATAAAAATAAAACAAATAAAAAGTGCTATTAACAGACCTGAAAGACAAAAAAGAACTATTAAAGCTCTCGGCATTAAAAAAATGCAACAAACAATAGAGGTAAATGATACACCTCAGATTAGAGGAATGATTAATAAAGTTAATCATCTGTTATTAATAGAAGAAGCTTAATTATAATAAAAAAAAATAATATGGACTTAACAAATCTTAAACATATAAAAGGTTCTGAAAAAAAAAGAAAACGTATAGGCAGAGGACAAGGTTCTGGCTATGGAGGAACTGCTACAAAAGGAAATAATGGCTCACAATCCAGATCAGGATATAAACGCAATTATGGATACGAAGGCGGACAAATGCCTATATACAGAAGATTACCTAAATTTGGCTTTAAAAATATAAACAGAAAAGAATTTACACCTGTTAATATTGATACTTTACAAAAAATAGCTGATGAAAAAAATATAACAGAAATAAATCCTGATATTTTAGCTAACAATGGTATAACATCAAAAAATAACCTTATAAAAATACTGGGCAGGGGAAATTTAAAAGCTAAACTAACTGTTGAAGCACATTCTTTCTCAAAATCAGCAATAAAAACTATTGAAGCACAAGGTGGCAAAATAATTAAAATACAATCTTAATGAACAAACTAATACAAACTATCAGAAACATTTGGAAGATAGAAGACCTTAAAAAGAGAATACTTTATACTATTGGTATTCTTCTTGTTTATAGATTAGGGGCTTTTGTGGTCTTACCAGGTGTTGACCCTCATCAACTTGGAGCATTACAAGCCCAAACAAGTGAAGGCATACTCGGACTGTTAAATATGTTCTCTGGCGGAGCTTTCTCTAATGCATCTATCTTTGCACTGGGAATTATGCCATATATCTCTGCTTCTATTGTTATACAACTAATGGGAGTTGCTGTCCCTTATTTCCAAAAATTACAAAAAGAAGGAGAAAGCGGCAGAAAAAAAATAACCCAAATTACACGATATCTGACCGTAGCTATACTGTTACTGCAATCACCTTCTTATATATTCAACCTTACACGTCAACTTCCTGCAGAAGCAATATATCCTTTTATGCCGGGTGTATCGCCATCAATGTATTTCAGAATATCATCCGTAATACTTCTTACAGCTGGGTCAATGTTTATAATGTGGCTGGGCGAAAAAATTACTGACAAAGGAATTGGTAATGGCATATCAATAATAATTATGATTGGTATTATTGCCCGCCTGCCTTTTGCATTATTTGCAGAATTCGCATCCAGAGTAGAAGAACTTGGTGGAGGATTAGTAATTTTCCTTATAGAAATCGTATTTCTTATTCTTGTAATATTAATTACTATACTATTAATACAGGGAACAAGAAGAATACCTGTACAATATGCTAAAAGAATCGTCGGAAACAAACAATATGGCGGTGTCAGACAATTTATACCTCTTAAAGTAAATGCTGCAGGAGTAATGCCTATAATATTTGCACAGGCAATTATGTTTGTGCCTATCACATTAGCAGGATTTGGAGATATTGAAGTCATGGGAAAATTCGCCGCAGCATTATCTAACTTTACAGGATTCTGGTATAACTTCACTTTCGCTATAATGATTATACTATTTACATATTTTTATACAGCTATAATTATTAATCCCAGCAAAATGGCAGAGGATATGAAAAAAAATGGGGGATTTATACCGGGAGTTAAACCAGGCAAAAAAACAGCAGAATTTATTGATAATGTGATGTCAAAAATAACACTCCCTGGTTCAATATTTCTTGCTTTCGTTGCTATAATGCCTGCTTTTGTTAGCTTAACAGGAGTAAATACACAATTTGCTCAATTTTATGGAGGAACTTCCCTGTTAATTCTTGTAGGTGTTATCCTGGATACATTACAACAAATAGAAAGCCACTTGCTAATGCGACATTATGACGGACTTATGAAATCAGGAAGAATTAAAGGCAGACCAGGTATAGGTGCTTTCTAATAAAAAATAGTATTAATCCTTTTTTTATTAAATATTTTTTAACTTTGCAAAAATTTAAAAAAAATATAATATGGCAAAACAAATATCAATTCAACAAGACGGAACAGTAATAGAATCCTTAGGGAATACTATGTTCAAAGTAGAATTGGAAAATGGTCATATTATAACAGCTCATATATCAGGTAAAATGAGAATGCACTATATAAAAATTTTGCCAGGCGATAAAGTAAAACTTGAAATTTCACCTTACGATTTGACAAAAGGTAGAATAATCCTTAGATATAAATAAAATAAATATTAACAAAATGAAAGTTAGAGCATCAGTAAAAAAAAGAAGCCCTGAATGCAAAATTGTCAGAAGAAAAGGTAGAGTATATATTATTAACAAAAAAAAACCTAAATTCAAACAAAGACAAGGTTAAAAATAATTAAAAAGATTGTAAATGCCGTCAGGTCAGGCAGTTGCCTGATTCGGTTACTGACGAATGCCTGATCCAACGGTATAAAAATTAAATTATTTTTATAATAAAAACATTAAAATTAAAATAAAAATTATATGGCAAGAATAGCAGGTGTTGACCTACCAAAAAATAAAAGAGGAGAAATAGGATTAACTTATATATTCGGTATAGGAAGAAGCTCAGCACAAAAAATCCTTACACAAGCAAATATTGACCTAAACAAAAAAGTTAAAGATTGGTCTGACCAGGAACAAAACAAAATATATAAAATAATATCCGAAAAATATAAAGTTGAAGGAGATAGACGGGCAGAAACCCAGTTAAATATCAAACGTCTAATGGATATTGGCTCTTATAGAGGAATTCGCCACCGTATAGGATTGCCGGTAAGAGGTCAAAAAACAAAAAATAACGCAAGAACAAGAAAAGGTAAAAAGAAAACTATAGCTAATAAAAAGAAAGCTGAAAGTAAGAAATAAGACATTGCTAATTAAGTATAGATAAATCATTTATGAATAATAGATAAACTGATATATTAACGTGTTGTTGAAAAGATTAAAAGATTGAAATAATTGGAAAAATTATGGATAAGGGCTTTTAAATTTTTTTTTTACAATCTTTGCAATTATTACAATCATTACAATTTTTTTAACAATACCAAAAATAATTTATAATAATTTTACCAAAAAATATGGCAAAAATTGCAAAAACAAAAAAACGTAGAGTTGTAAAGGTAGATGCTTCCGGGCAAGCTCACATACATGCTTCTTTTAATAATATAATTATTTCCTTAACAAATAATTCCGGGCAAGTAATATCATGGTCATCTGCAGGGAAACAAGGATTTAAAGGATCTAAAAAAAATACTCCTTATGCTGCACAATTAGCAGCAACCGATTGTTCCAAAGCAGCTTATAACTTAGGATTAAGAAAAGTAAAGGTCTTTATTAAAGGACCAGGCGCAGGTAGAGAATCTGCTATCAGAACTATACACTCACAAGGTATAGAAGTAACCGAAATATTTGACGTTACTCCTGTCCCACATAATGGATGCAGACCACCTAAAAGGAGAAGAGTTTAAACTAAATATAAAATTATAACTATGGCAAGATATATAGGACCAAAAACAAGAATCGCCAGAAAATTTAGACAAGCTATCTATGGACCAGATAAATATTTTGAAAGAAAAAAATATTTACCAGGTCAACATGGAGCATCTAAAAGAGTAAGGAAAAAATCAGAATATGGCGAGCAATTAATGGAAAAACAAAAAGCAAAATATACTTATGGTATCCTGGAAAAACAATTTAGAAAAATTTTTGAAAAAGCAAGTAGCAAAAAAGGAATTACAGGTATAATACTTTTTCAACTAATTGAATCTAGATTAGATAATGTAGTATTTAGATTAGGTATATCTAATAGCAGAAACGGAGCCAGACAATTAGTATTACATAAACATATAACTATTAATGATAAAGTTGCTAATATCCCTTCATATACCCTAAAACCAGGAGATAGAGTAGGTGTTAGAGAAAAATCTAAATCTTTGGAAGTAATTAATAATTCACTCGCATCACAAACAAATAAATTTTCTTGGCTAGAATGGGACCAAAATCTTATGTGTGGAAAATTTACTAACTATCCCGAAAGAGAAGAGATACCCGAAGAGATTAATGAACAGGCAATAGTAGAACTATATTCTAAGTAGTGTCCGTAAACTTAGAACTTGAAAATTATGAATTGGAACTAGAAATTGGAAAATAGAAACTGGAAAATTATAAATTACGGATTACGAATTACGGATTATGAACTTTGTGCTTTGTGCTTTGAACTTGTAACTTTAAACTTGTAACTTTAAACTTGTAACTGGAAACGACAAACGATTGAACTTTAAACTTTATATACTGACATTAAATAATAAATTATAATTTAAAATATATGGCAATATTAGATTTTCAAAAACCTGAGAAAGTTATTATGTTGGAAGCTGATGAATTTAACGGCAAATTTGAGTTTAGACCCTTAGAACCTGGATATGGAATAACAATAGGAAATGCTTTAAGACGAATTTTACTGTCTTCATTAGAAGGATATGCTATAACTTCAATTAAAATGGATGGTGTGGCTCATGAATTTTCTACTATAGAAGGCATAGCTGAAGATGTAGTAGAAATTATTCTTAACTTAAAACAAATTCGATTAAAAAATCAAATTGATGACATAAACGAAGAAAAAGTAAAAATTAATATTACCAATCAAAAGACATTTAAAGCCGGTGATATTAACAAATTCTTATCAGCATTCCAAGTCCTAAATCCAGAACTTGTAATCTGTAATATGGAATCTTCTGCCAACTTAAAAATGGAGATAAATATAAATAAAGGAAGAGGTTATGTCCCTTCTGAAGAAAATAGACATGAAGATGATTTATTAGGAACAATACCTATAGATTCTATTTTTACACCAATAAAAAATGTAAAATATAAAGTTGATAATTATCGTGTAGGACAAAAAACTGATTACGAAAAACTTACTATAGAAATTGCTACTGATGGTTCTATACACCCTAAACAAGCCCTTAAAGAAGCATCATCAATATTAATACAACACTTTATGCTATTCTCTGACAAAAAAATTACTGTTGATACTGAAGAGAAAAAAGAAACACAAGTATTTGATGAAACATCATTGCATATTAGACAGCTATTAAAAACAAAACTATATGACTTAGACCTGTCAGTAAGATCTGCAAACTGCCTGAAATCTGCCGAAGTAGAAACTCTCGGCGAACTGGTAACTTTCCATAAAAATGATTTGTTGAAATTTAGAAACTTTGGAAAAAAATCTTTAACAGAATTAGAAAACTTAGTGATACAAAAAAACTTGCACTTTGGAATGGATATTTCAAAATATAAATTGGATGAGGAATAATTGATATGAGACACAAAAAAAGTTTTAACCATTTAAGCAGAACCTATAGCCATAGAAAAGCTATGTTTGCTAATATGGCATGCTCCCTGATTTTAAATAAAAAAATTACTACTACTGTCCCTAAAGCAAAAGCTTTAAGGCAATATCTAGAACCTTTAATAACTAAATCTAAAGACGATTCTACTTCTTCCAGAAGAACAGTATTCAAATATTTAAAAAATAAACAAGCTATTACTGAACTATTTAGAGAAATATCAGTAAAAATAGCAGAAAGACCAGGTGGGTATACCAGAATACTTAAAACAGGTAACCGACTAGGAGATAACGCAGAAATGTGTGTGATAGAACTTGTTGACTACAATGAAAATCTACTAAAAGATAAAGAAGAAAAAAAATCTAAAACCACAAGAAGAAGTAGAAAAAAAATAACAGAAAAACAAAATACTGAATCACAAGGTAAATCTACTAAAAAAATAGAACCAAAAGAAAAGATAGAACCGAAAGAAAAAGCAGAACCGAAAGAAAAAGCAGAACCGAAAGAAAAAGCAGAACCGAAAGAAAAAGCAGAACCAAAAGAAAAAGCAGAACCAAAGGAAAAAGCAGAACCAAAAGAAAAGACAGAACCGGAAGAAAAAATAGAAGATAATAGCGATATCACAAACAAAGAGAGTAATTAAGAAATAAAAATTAAAAATTAAAAACTGGAAACTTGGAACTTTGTGCTTTGAACTTGATAATTTGAGTTATGAATTACAATCTTTACAATTTTTCAATCTTTTAATCTTTTAATTTTTACAATTTTTACAATTTTTACAATCTTTACAATCTTTACAATCTTTCAATATTTTATCATACTTACCCGACAAAAACGAATACACCTTTCGTGAACACATATAAAGTAATAGGTATAATGTCCGGAACTTCATTAGATGGAGTTGATTTGGCTTATTGCATCTTTAAAAAAGAGCAAAAAAAATGGTCTTATAAAATTATACATGCAACAACATACAACTATAACAATAATTGGAAAGAAAAATTAAAAACATTAAACAAAAAAGACGCTTTTACTTTTGTTAAAACTAATATAGAATATGGACATTTCTTAGGCCGGATAACAAAAAAATTTATTACTAAAAATAATATATCTGCCGATTTTATCGTATCTCATGGTCATACTATATTTCATCAACCTGACAAAAAAATTACCTGCCAAATCGGTGACGGAGCCGCAATAACAGCCGAAACAAATATTCCTGTGATATGTAATCTCAGATCCTTAGATGTAGCTCTTAACGGACAAGGTGCTCCTCTCGTTCCTGTTGGAGATAAATTACTGTTCAGCAATTTTGAATATTGCCTTAACCTTGGCGGATTTGCTAATATCTCTTATGATGACAAAAATAATAACAGAATAGCTTATGATATATGCCCTGTAAATATAATTATAAATAATCTGACAGAAAAAACAGGGAAAAAATATGACGATAAAGGTAATATTGCAAAAAAAGGTAACATAAATAACAAACTACTGAAAGACCTGAACAACATCAGTTTCTATAAACAATTACCTCCAAAATCTTTAAGTATAGAATGGCTTTATAAATATTTTATCCCTGTTCTTAATAATTACAATATCTCCATCTTTCAAATT
>CAZZDX010000071.1:0-12286 GCA_964653185.1 uncultured Bacteroidales bacterium | reverse complement strand
GTTAAAAAAATGTTAATAAAAATTGTTTAAATTATTTTTTTTAACCATAGAATTCGGAACGAATGCCTGATGACGTGATTCAACACAGGTTTTTAAATGCTTGTTCCGTATCAGTATAAATTGGTAGTATAGCATTTTGAAATTTGCACTATTTTTAGCATCAAATGTTAGTAACATTGTTTTTTTTAATTTTAGATTTTCAATTGTATGAACATTCATGAATATCAAGCAAAAAGTATTTTAAATAAATTTGGTGTATCCATTTTATCAGGAAAATTAGCAGTTTCGCCTTCCGAAGCAAAAAATGCTGCCAAAGAAATTGGTGGCACAAAATGGGTAATTAAAGCACAGGTTCATGCAGGAGGCAGAGGCAAAGCAGGTGGTATAAAAATTGCCAAATCACTGGATGAAGTAGAAAAAATATCAAGAAGTATCATTGGAATGAAACTTGTAACACCTCAAACCGGTCCACAAGGAAAAATTGTAAGCAAACTCTATATTGAATCTGCAGCAGATATTAAAAAAGAATATTATTTGGGAATTGTACTTGATAGAAAAAAAGAAATACCGGTTATGATGGCTTCTATGGAAGGTGGAGTGGAAATTGAAAAAATCGCTTCGGAGATGCCTGAAAAAATATTAAAAATTGATATTGACCCGCTTATAGGTTGTCAAAATTTTCAAGCAAGATTGTTAGCATTTAAACTGGGATTAAAAAAAGACCAGATAAAATATTTTGTAAAACTTTCCATTGCTTTATATAAAGCATATTTGAAAACAGATGCAATTTTAGTTGAAATTAATCCATTGGCATTATTAAAAAACAATTCGTTTATTGCTTTGGATGCCAAAATGGAATTTGACGATAATGCAATGTTTCGTCAAAAAGATATTTTTGCAATGCGGGATTTTGCAGAAGAAAATACTACTGAACTAGAAGCTGACAGATATGGATTGAATTATGTTAAACTTAATGGAAATGTTGGTTGTATGGTGAATGGTGCTGGTTTGGCTATGTCCACGATGGATATAATAAAATACCAAGGCGGAAATCCAGCGAATTTTTTAGATGTTGGTGGAGGAGCAAATGAAGAAACAGTGGCTAAAGGGCTGGAAATAATTTTAAAAGATAGAAAAGTAAAAGCAATATTCATAAATATTTTTGGTGGGATTGTTCGTTGTGATAGAATTGCAAAAGGTATAATTACTGCAACAAAAAATAGTTCAATTAAAGTTCCGATTATTGTTCGGCTTGATGGTACGAATGTAAAAGAAGCTGTTGAGTTATTAAACAAATCTAATATTTCAAAATTAATTTCTGCTTATGATTTGGCAGATGGTGCCAAAAAAGCTGTTAAATTTGCAAAAGAAAAAAATAAATGAGTATTTTAGTTGATAAAAATTCAAAGATTGCTGTGCAAGGTTTTACTGGTAAAGAGGGATCTTTTCACTCCAAACAGTGTTTGGATTACGGCACAAATATTGTTGCAGGAATAACTCCTGGCAAAGGTGGGATTAAATATCTCGGAATCCCTGTTTTTAATTATGTAAAAGAAGCTGTTAAAAAAACAGAGATAAATGTATCATTGATATTTGTTCCACCGGCTTTTGCCGCTGATGCAATTATGGAAGCATCAAATGCAGGAATAGAAATTATCGTTTGTATTACCGAAGGAATTCCTGTAAAAGATATGATGATTGCTAAAAAATATTTAAAAAAGAATAATACGATTTTGATTGGACCGAATTGTCCGGGAATAATCACACCTGATGAATGCAAAATCGGAATAATGCCAGGATTTGTTTTTAAAAAAGGTGAAGTTGGATTAATTTCAAAATCAGGTACACTTACTTACGAAGCCGCTAATCAGATTGTTAAAGCAGGACTTGGTATTTCCACTGCAATAGGAATCGGAGGTGATCCGATAATAGGATATTCTTATATTGATTTATTGAAACTTTATGAAAAAGATGTAAAAACTAAAGCAATTGTAATCATAGGTGAAATTGGAGGCGATTTAGAAATACAAGCAGCGGAATTTATTAAGAAAAATATTACTAAACCTGTTGTCGCATTTATTGCAGGACAGACATCTCCCAAAGGTAAAAGAATGGGACATGCCGGTGCAATTGTTGCTGGTAACAAAGGAACAGCAAAAGAAAAAATATACTCATTAAGGAAAGCAAATGTAACAGTGGTAGAGTCGGCTGCAGAAATTGGTAATACTGTAAAAAATGTAATAAAATAAATCAAAACTAAGCAAATTGTAAAACACAATCCGCCTTAGGCGGAATAATTTAAACAGGACTTGCTCAAAAGCTCCAAAGACATTGAATTTTAGTATGGGTCAGATGCCCGACTGATTAATATTTTTGACAGACACTAAGTAAATTTTTATTAAAATTTTATTGTTAATAAAAAACAATCTTTAATTTTGTATCGTCATCAGGAAGTCAGATTCGGCTACTGACAAATGACGAATGCCTGATGAAAAATGACAAATATATACACAAGTAATAAATTTAATTTTTTAACATGGAATTTAGCCCAAGAAGTTTACCCTGTTAGATTTAGTTTTATCTAATAGGATGATATAATCCACAATAAATTAAGGAAAGGAGTAAATATGCGAGAAATTAAAGTTAAAGAAATTTCAGAAATTATAAAAAAATTGTCAATAGAAGCTTCAATTATTGCAAACGATGAACTAATTAAAAAAATAAAAGAATCCGAAAAAATAGAAAAATCTCCGGTAGGCAAAGCAGTTTTAAAACAATTACTGAAAAATATGGAAATTGCTAAAACTGATAATATACCAATTTGTCAAGATACGGGTTTTACAGTTATTTATATGGATATCGGACAAGATGTTAGGTTCATAGGTGGTGCATTACAAGAAGCTGTAAATAAAGGCGTTGCCGATGGTTATATACAAGGATATTTAAGAAAATCTATTATAAAAGACCCAATAACCAATCCGAAAAATACAGGTGATAATACACCAGCTATCTTACATACACATATTGTTCCCGGTGATAAAGTGAAAATAACATTATTACCAAAAGGCGGAGGTTCTGAAAATATGAGTAGATTAAAAATGATGAAACCGGCTGATGGTGTTGATGGAATAAAAAAGTTTGTTATTGAAACAGTAAAAATTGCAGGTGCAAATCCTTGTCCTCCAACCATTATTGGAGTTGGTATCGGTGGAACATTTGATTATGTTGCATATTTGTCAAAAAAAGCAATTATCAGAAAATTTGGTGAACGAAATAAAGATAAACAAATAGCAAAATATGAAACAGAATGGTTAGAAGAAATAAATAAACTGGGAATAGGACCTGCAGGACTTGGCGGAAATGTTACATCATTAGAACTGTTTATAGAGGTTTTTCCGCGACATATAGCAACTTACCCTGTTGCAGTAAATATTCAGTGTCATGCAGCAAGAACTAAAACATATATTTTATAAATCTCATGCAATTGTATGAAACATCCATGACTGGATAATTAAAAATTAAAAAAGACAGACATCGGTCAGACGCCCGACTGAAGGGAATGATTATATATGCCATTAGCCGTTGGCTGTTAGCTATTAAAAAAATAGCCAAAAGCTAAATGCTAATAGCTAAAAGCCCGAAGTGATTGAAAATGAACTAATTACGAAAATATAAACAGATGAAAAAAAGGAGGTATTAATATGAGTATAAAATTGGAAACACCTTTAACAGAAGAAAAAATAAAAGATTTAAAAATCGGTGATGAAATATTACTAAACGGAACAATCTATACGGCTCGCGACGCTGCTCATAAAAAATTAGTTGACCTTTTAAAAGAAAACAAAATTTTACCTTTTGACCCGGAAGGCAGTGTCATTTTTTATGTGGGACCTTCACCGGCACAACCAGGTAAAGTAATTGGAGCAGCCGGACCAACAACAAGTTACAGGATGGATCCTTTTGTTAATTCACTTCTAAAAGTTGGTATGAAAGGAATGATTGGGAAAGGGGAGCGATCAAAGGAAGTAATTGATGGAATAAAAAAATACTGCGCAGTATATTTCGGTGCAACAGGTGGAGCAGCAGCTTTACTTTCAAAATCAATTGTGGAAGCAAAAGTTATTGCTTTTGATGAACTGGGACCAGAAGCAATAAGAAAATTAAAAGTAAAAGATATGCCATTAATTGTTATTAATGATTGTAAAGGAAATGACCTGTATGTTGAAGGACAAAAAAAATGGACAAAAGTATAAAAAATTAAAAATTCGTTTATATGAGAATTGGAGTATATGTTTGCCAGTGTGGTGGTAATATTTCTGAAGTTGTAGATACTGAAAAAGTTGCAAAAGAAGCAGGAAAACAAGCAGGAGTAGTCTTCTCAAAGGTCTACTCTCACATGTGTTCTGAAATTGGGCAACAAATGATAGTTAATGATATTAAAGAACATAAGTTAGATAGGGTTCTTGTATCTGCATGTTCACCTCTCTTTCAAGGAGAAACTTTTAAAATTGCAGCAGAAAAGGGTGGACTAAATCCATATCTAATAGATATGTCCAATATCAGAGAGCATTGTGCATGGATACATTATAATGAAAGAGATAAAGCAACCGACAAAGCAATAGATTTAACAAAGATTGGTATAGAAAAAGTACGAAACAGCGAAGCCCTAAAAAGTATAGAAACACCAATTGGAAAAAGAGTTTTAGTTATTGGTGGCGGAATTGCAGGTATTCAATCTTCACTTGATTTGGGAGATGCAGGTTATGAAGTTTATCTAATAGAACAAAAAGCCACGATAGGTGGAAAAATGGCGCAACTTAGCAGAACTTTTCCTACAAATGACTGTGCAGCTTGTATTCTAGGCCCCAAAATGGCAGATATACCAGCAAATAAAAATATCAAATTATATACTTATTCCGATATTAAAAATATAGAAGGAACAATTGGTAACTTTAAGGTAACAATAACCAAAAATCCTACCTATATTCATCCTAAAAAATGTGTTTCTTGCGGAGATTGTACAGACATTTGTCCCATTTCTGTAAAAAATGATTATCAATGGGGAATAACTAAAAGAAAAGCTATTTACCTTCCACTGGATTTTGCTGTCCCAAATAAATATCTTATTGATGGAGATAAATGTTTGAATATTAAAGCCCAAAAAAAATCAGGCAGGACAGATATCTGCAGATTATGCGAAAGAGCTTGTAATCAAGACGCTATTGATTTTAATATGAAACCTCAAGAAAAAAAATTTACAGTAGATACGATTATTGTAGCAACGGGCTATGATGTATTTGATGCTACTCAAAAATATGAATACGGATACAAAAGATTTAAAAATGTTATGATTGCTCCGGAAGTTGAAAGAGTAATTGTTCACATGGGAGAAGGAACACCAACTGTAGATATGGGAAATCGGATAGCTTTTATTCAATGTGTAGGTTCTAGGGATGAACAACTTGGTAGAGAATGGTGCTCGCGAGTATGTTGTATGTATGCCTCTAAACTTGCTCAATTGTTAAAACACTCTGCAAATATATTAGGTATTAATAAAGAGATTTATATATTTTATACTGATATGAGAGCTTTTGGAAAAGGATATGAAGAATATTATAAAGCAACCCAAAAAATGGGTGTAAAATTTATTAGAGGCAGACCAGCAGAAGTTATTGAAGACCCTATTACTAAAAAAATATCTATTAGAGTAGAAGATACTTTGAATCGTCAAATTATAGAAAGTGAATTTGATACAGTAGTTCTTTCTGTTGGAATGCAACTTAGCCAAGGAGGAAATCAAATAGCAGATATCTTGAAACTTTCTAAAAGCGAAGATGGATTTTTACAAGAAGCTCATCCCAAATTCCGTCCTGTAGATACAAATATTAAAGGCGTTTTTATTGCCGGTACGACTCAGGGACCAAAAGATATTCCAGATAGCGTTGCTCAAGCAAGTGCAGCAGCTTCAAAAACTATGGGACTTATGAACAAAGGTAAAATAGAAGAAGAACCTCTAAAAGCATTTATTAATCCCGACCTTTGTGATGGATGCGAATCCTGTATAACTAGCTGCCCGCCAAATGCTATTACAATGAAAAATAATAAAGCCGTTATCAATCCTGTGTTATGTAGGGGATGTGGAATGTGTATTGCTTCCTGCCATACTGATGCTATTGATATTAAAATGTACACCAATAAACAGATGTTAGCACAGATAGAAACAACATTAAAAGATAAAAAAGAAAATGAAAGAAGAGTTTTAGTATTTGCAAGTGATATGTGTGGATACAAACTTGCAGATACTGTTGGAACCGCTAAAAAAATATATTCTGATTCAACCAGGATTATAAAAATTCCATCAACTAGCAGAATTTCTCCAAAATTGATGCTTCAAGCATTTTCTATGGGTGCGGATGCTATTCTTTTAGGAGATTGTGAAATTAAATCATCCAACTATCAAGGAAGTATAGAAGCATCTATAAATAATGTGGAAAAAATTAAAAAAATCCTATCTGAAATTGGTGAAAATCCTGAAAGAGTTATGATATTTCAATTTGTAACAATTATGATTCCGAAATTTGTTATGCTTCTAAATGAAATGTCAGATATTGCCAATAATAACAAACCTATTTCAAAAGAAAACCGAAATAAAATTCGAAAAAATATATCTAAATGGTTATTTAAAAAGTAACAGAGGGCATAAAATGATAAAAAAAATAAAAATAACTTTTCATAATGAAGCATTTCTAAAAAACATAGAGAAAATAAGTGGAGAATCTATTACATCTTGCGACCAATGTGGTGTTTGCTCTGGTAGTTGTCCTTTTGTAGAAGAAATGGATATTACTCCATCGCAAATGATGAGAAAAGTCCTAATGGGTGATGAGTATGTTATGGATAATAAAACAATGTGGATTTGTGCAACTTGTAATGCTTGTACAGTGAGATGTCCGCGAGGACTTGATGTTTCTAAAGTAGCAGAAGCATTACGACAAATAAGATTAAGAAAATCTATAGATAAAATAGATATTAATAAAATATCAAAAAAAGATTTGACAGAACTACCTCAAATAGCATATGTAGCTGGGTTTAGAAGATTAACTTCATAAATTTATTTAGAGTAGATACGAGTCGCGACTCATCTCTACTAATAATGTAATACGAAAATATAAAGAGATGAAAATACCATATTATCCCGGATGCACATTAAAAACTACGGCAAAACATTTTGAAGATTCTGCAATTGCCAGTGCAAAAGAAATGGATATTGAATTTGTAGAAATTCCCAGATGGAATTGCTGTGGTGTAGTTGCTTCAATTACTGATGATGATATTATACATCATTTGGCACCAATAAGAAATTTAATCAGAGTATTGGAAATGAATAAAAATGGTGTTGTTGAAAATGAAAAAAGATTACTTGCGTTATGTTCAATGTGTTTCAATACATTAAAACGTTCCAATAAAAAAGTAAAAGAAAATAGCGATGATCTTAAAATCATAAATGACTTTATGTATAAAGAAGACGATTATGACGGCAGTGTAGAAGTGGTTCATTTTCTTGAAATTTTAAAAGAGATGGGATTTGAAAAAGTTAATAAAAAAGTGAAAAGAAACCTAAAAAATTTAAAAGTTGCTCCTTACTATGGTTGTACATTAATCAGACCAAAAGGAATTGGAATAGATGATGCTGAAAGACCTGTTATTTTTGAAGATTTTATTACTGCTTTATCTGCAAATCCTGTTGAATGGCGGGCAAAAAGTAAATGCTGCGGTAGCTTTCTCACTTTGAATAACAAAGATATTGTTATAAATCTCGGTTATGATATTTTAACAAATGCTCAAGATGCTTCTGCTGATTTAATTGTTACAACTTGTCCGTTATGTGCCTTTAATCTTGATAACAGACAGAAAGATATTAAAAAGAAATATCCTTTATTTAAAGAAATCCCTGTTATTTATTTTACACAATTAATGGCATTGGCTTTTGGTCTTTCCGCAGATATAGTTAATTTTGATAAAAATTATATTAATGCGAGTAAATTAATTAAAGATAAAGGAATATCTCTTTAATGATTTAATTTTTATAATAAAAAAAATAAAATATGAGTAAAAATAAAGAAATGGTAACTGTTTATATAATGGGGGAAGCATATGAAGTTCCAGATGGTTCAACAATAATTATGGCTTTTGAATATGCGGGTTATCAACTAAAAAAAGGAATTGGTTGTCGCGAAGGTTTTTGTGGTGCATGTGCTACGATTTATCGCGAAAAAAATGATTACAGATTAAAAGGTGGCTTAGCTTGCCAAACAGTAGTAACCGACGGAATGTCGTTAGTACAAATTCCTTTCGTCCCGGCAGAAAAACCAGTTTATGATATTAATAAACTAAAACCTGACATAAACACAATTAAAGAATTATTTCCAACTGTTTTTCGCTGCGTTTCTTGTAATACCTGTACAAAATCATGTCCGCAAGATATTCAAGTGATGGATTATATTCAGACATTGAAACGAGGCGATATTGCCGATGCTGCTAATATTTCTTTTGATTGTATTCGTTGTGGTTTATGTGCTCTACGTTGTCCTGCAGAAATCGTTCAATATAATGCCGCTATATTAGCCCGAAGATTGACCGGAAAATATTTATCTATAAAAAGTCCTGAACTAAAAGAAAGAATTAAAGAAATTGACCAAGGTAAATATGATAAAGAGATGCAGAAATTAAAAAAAATGGACAGAAAAGAACTTTCTAAAAAATATTATTCAAGAAAGATAGATTTAAAATAAAATAATTTAATTATTATATTAAAATAGGAGGTAATATGTATCCTGTATATATGCAAGAATCAATAAAAAGAGTAGAACAAACAAGATATGCTCGTTTAGAATTAGTAAAAAAGAAAGGTAAGCAAGTATTTCCTGCAATGGGAGAAGATGAAAGAAAAAATATACTAAGTCAATATCATCCGGATTATAAAATAAAAGCGAGAAAAAAAATTCGCGTTGGTCCGAACAAAGACGAAAATCTGACAACAGAAATTGTTGATATGCTGGAATCACATTCGCGCATAAATCCCAAAAAATTTGATTTAAAAAAAATTGATCATAAAACAGACGTACTTGTTATTGGTGCTGGTTCTGCTGGAATGGCTTCCGCAATTACTGCTGCAAATAACGGAAGTGATGTTCTCATAATAACAAAATTACGATTAGGCGATTCTAATTCTATGATGGCACAAGGCGGAATACAAGCAGCAGATCAAAAAAACGATTCTCCATTAATACATTACCTTGATGTTATGGGTGGCGGACATTTTGATAATAAACCTGAGTTAGTGGAGTCCTTAGTAAATGATGCACCAAAATCAATTCAATGGCTTGAAGAATTAGGAGTTATGTTTGATAAAAATCACGACGGCTCAATGCTCGTCAAACCCGGTGGTGGAACTAGTAGAAGTAGAATGCACTCATCACGCGACTATACAGGTGCAGCAATTTGTCGCGTACTTAGAGATGAGGTTTATAACAAGCCGGATAAAATCAAATACATTGAATATACTGCCATAGTAGAATTAATATTGAATGACCAAGGCAATGCTGTTGGAGCTATTGCTTATCATCTGGATACAAAACAATATTCAATTATAAGAGCAAAATCAATAATCATCGCTACTGGTGGATTCGGACGTTTGCATATTGGCGGGTTTGAAACAACAAATCATTATGGCGCAACTGCTGACGGATTGGTGCTTGCTTATCGCGCCGGTACAAATTTATTATATATGGATTCTGTCCAATATCACCCAACCGGAGCAGTATTCCCGGAACAGATTGTAGGGTTCCTTTGCACTGAAAAATTAAGAACAATTGGAGCTCAACCGGTAAATAAAAATGGTGAATTATTTGTATATCCACTAGAACCAAGAGATGTTGAGGCATCTGCCTTTATCCGTGAATGCCAAAACGATATGGGAGTTACCACACCATCAGGATTAAAAGGTATATGGCTTGATACTCCTTTGATAGAAAAAATTAATGGTGAGGGAACAATTGAAAAAAGTTTACCTGCAATGTTAAGGCAATACCGTCGTTTTGATATAGATATTAGAAAATTCCCGATGTTAGTATATCCTACACTTCATTATCAAAACGGCGGTATTGAAATAAATAAAAGAGGTGAAACAAAAATAGAGGGCTTGTATGTTGCAGGTGAAGCCTCAGGTGGAGTTCACGGCAGAAATAGATTAATGGGAAACTCACAATTGGACATAATCGTTTTCGGTAGAAGAGCAGGATTTTATGCTTCCGAGAGAGCAAAAGGACAAGTAATGATTGGAAAATTTAGTTTAGAACATGTTGAGAAATACGAAAAGGAAGTATCAAAATTAAATATAGAAAAAACCAGAATATCTCCTGTAATTCTGCCTGATTATATTCCTGATCATGTTAAGAAACGCCAAAAGGATCCATATTTTTATGGAAATTTAACATAAATAATAATTTTTAACTTCTTTAAATGAATTAAAACTATAAATAAAAATGAAAAAAATTGACTTAGATTTAAAAAATCTGGACCAAGTATTTCCGAATAATTTTTCACAAGAACAAATTGCAAAAGCAAAAACATTGTTTTTAAAAAATCTGGCGGAAAAAAGTCATAAGTTTTATGGCGGAAAAATTCAGACAGCTCCCAAAGCAAGCGTGCTTGGCTTTAACTGGTTTAATATCTGGTATACACCTGGTGTTTCAAAGATTTCTACAACAATAAGAGATAATAATGAAACTTCTTTTGAACTTACAAATAGAGGAAATTTAGTTGGAGTGGTAAGTGATTCTACCCGTGTGCTTGGCGACGGAGATTGCACACCTCCAGGCGGAATGGGTGTGATGGAAGGAAAAGCATTCTTAATGAAATATCTGGGTGGGATTGATGCTGTTGCTTTATGTGTAGATAGCTATAATAAAAAAGGAGAGCATGACCCTGATAAGATAATTGAATTTGTAAAAATGGTTCAACCTAGTTTCGGGGCAATAAATTTAGAAGATATTTCTCAACCTAATTGCTACAAAGTTCTTGATACTTTGCAAGAAGAATGTGATATTCCTGTATGGCATGATGATGCTCAGGGAACTGCTTCCGTAACACTGGCTGGTTTACTGAACGCACTCAAACTTGCAAATAAAAAAATTGGTGAAGTAAAGATTGTATTCATAGGAGCAGGTGCTGCAAATACAACAATTGCCCGTATAATAATTTCTGCTGGCGGTGATCCAAAAAAATTGATTATGTTTGATTCCAAAGGCGGTCTGCATAGTGATAGAAAGGATATTATGTCTGATAAAAGATTTTACAGAAAACAGGAATTATGCAAATCAACGAATCCTGATAAAATAAATGATTTTAAAGAAGCATGTAAAAATGCTGATGTATTGATTGCTTTATCAAAGCCGGGACCTGACACGATTAAACCAGAATCTATCCATTCTATGGCAGATAAATCAATTATATTTACCTGTGCTAACCCTGTTCCTGAAATTTATCCTTATGCTGCAAAAGAAGCTGGAGCATATATTGTTGCTACTGGTCGTGGTGATTTCCCAAATCAGATTAATAATTCACTGGGATTTCCAGGAATATTGAAAGGTGCTTTGATGGTTAGAGCAAAAAAAGTTACAGATAATATGGCTATTGCAGCAGCGCATTCTCTTGCTGATTATGCTGAAAAAAGAGGAATAAATCCTGATAATATAATGCCAAAGATGGATGAACCGGATGTATTTTCTAATGAAGCTGCTGATGTAGCAATGCAGGCAATTAAAGACGGAGTCGCCAGGATTAAACTTACACGAGAACAAGCATTTAATAAAGCACAAAAAGATATAGAATATGCACGCTCAATGACAAAAAATTTGACAAAACAAGGATTCATAAAAAAGCCACCGGAAAAAATGTTGCAGGATGCTTTAAAAGATGCTATAAAAGAAGTTGAATAATAAAACATCATCTTGGTTCAAAGATTAAATTTTGGAATGGTTTAAACTTATTTATATAATATTGCAGAATGAAAAAAAAGACAATCAGGCAGTATTGCAGGACTGAAAGACAAAAGACAAAAAAAATGAAACAATAAAATTTTAAACTTTGAATGTCAATAACTTTTTATATCTTTACCCCGTTGGATATTTCCTACGGGGTGAATAGTTACAGTTAAAGCAAATAATTTATTATAAAATATCACTACTGACCGACTAAATTTTAAATAAAGGGGTACTTCCAAATG
>CAZZDX010000070.1:0-12362 GCA_964653185.1 uncultured Bacteroidales bacterium | reverse complement strand
CCGTTACCAACAAGGCGAAGAAAAGACAGCGACAATAAAAATGACTGGGAAAATGGTTTGAGAATGAAAAAAGAAAAAGAAATGAATGACAAAAGATTTAGTTTTTTTGTAATTTTACAAGCATGGAAATAATCAAACAGCATATTATTTCAGGCGGAAACCGAAAAGCCTTAAAAAGAGTAGGTACTTATTAAATTTTATGTGTTATGAAAAAAATTTTAGCAATTGGAATATTAATATTATTTTATGCTTGTACGGAAGAAGAAGTGATTCCATTACCTAATGCCAGGTTTCAAATAAGAGAAACAACAGGTGGACCAAAAAGAGCTAATGAACTCAAAGTAACTTTCGATAATTACTCAGATGATGCAACAAGTTATTTATGGGATTTTGGTGATGGGAATACTTCAACGGAAACGGAACCAACTCATTATTATCAAAATAATGGAAATTATACTATTACTCTAACTGCCTATAATGAAAATGGTGAACCATCTTCTACATCCAAAGAATATCAAAGAAATTTTGGAGAGGTTGTTTTTTATATAACAACTTCAAATTATGGTTCTGTTTCAATATATCCATCTACGAGTATTATAAACTGGCAATCATGGTCTGGTACCATAACAACTTGGCACCCTTACTCTCCTCCTAGTTGTTGGGAGAACAATACTTTTACATACACAAGTAAAGCAGGCACATATACTTATTATGCGGAATCTTGCAGCGGAGGTTCGTTTACATCACAATATCAAGTTATTGCTGATCAATGCACAAAAGTTAAAATATTTTAGAAACGAATATTAATAACCAAACAAATTTTTTAAAAAGTGGAGACCAGAAACCACTTTAATAAACGGGGCGTAACTCTGAAAAGCCTTACGAGTAGGAAAATTTTTAAATTTAATTTATGAAAAAGAAAATTATTGTATTTTACAATTTGTTGTTTTTAATAATTTTTTTAACTGCATGTGTGGATGAAGAACCACCTATAACAGGTTGTGTTGACCCTTATGCAATAAACTATAATCCACAAGCTACAAATCCTGATATGTCAAGTTGTAAGTATAGAGCAACCTTGTCTTTTTTTGTAACTTGTCCTCAAACATCTTTGCCTGTCAAAATTTGGGTAGATGACGTATATCAAGGGCAAATTACCACAAAATTATTTTATACACCATCAGGTTGCTGGGCAGATGGTTCACTTACAGTTGTGTTTGAAAGAAACAGATTAGTATTTGACTATAAAGCTCAGCACAATGATGGAACGGTATATGAAGGTACGGCTGTTGTGCCTGCTAACGGTTGCTATAGAATTGAGCTATAAAAACAAACAGAACTTGACAAATTCTATTTTGTTATTCTTAATCAATTGCAGAAAGTAAAAAGACACAGAGGTCAAAAAGGGCTGGGCACCCAGTGAGACAAAAAAACAAAAAGTGGAGACCAGAAACCACTTTAAAAACGGGGCGACACCGAAAAGTCAAATGAGTAGGAAAAATTTAAAATTTTAAAAATATGAAAAAAATACTTTTACTTTTAGTAGCACTATTTTTTGGTTATTTTTCGTATAGTCAAAATTGGAGTGCTTGGGAAAGTATATCAAATTCTTATCCTGACATAAAAATTAGATATAAATGTAGTCCTTGTGCTGGTTCATCTAAATGTGCTGCGTATGTAATTCAATTAAAAAACGACGGAAATACCAAAGCAGAGGTAAAAATTACATATGCGCCGTGTAAAGAATGTAAGCAGTCATCAGTTGCTACATGGTATCTTAAACCCGGACAAGGTGATGGTAATGACTATCAGACATTCAATGATATTGACTGCGGTCATTTTTGGTGGTTTGTAAAAAGTATACAATCAAATTCTAATAATTCTACTTTAAACAATAGCAGTGGAACTGATAAAAACTCACCAGATGAAAAATCCTATTGTAATCGTGGTTATGCAAAACATAACCTTGGCGACTATAGAGGAGCAATACAGGATTATAATAAAGCTATACAATTAAATCCTGATTATGCAAACGCATATTATAATCGTGGTATTGCAAAAGCTAGACTTGGCGATTATAGGGGAGCAATACAGGATTATAATAAAGCTATACAATTAAATCCTGATGATGCAGAGGCATATAATAATCGTGGTGGTGCAAAATTTTTACTTGGCGATAAAAATGGTGCTTGTTTAGATTGGAGCAAAGCATGGGAACTTGGGAATTTAAATGCTTATGATTTTATTAAAAAGTATTGTAACTAAACCCTGCTACCGCACGCTATGTTAAAAACCAAATAAATTAAATGTGAAAAGACAGATTTATGAAAAGAATTATTATTTTACTAAGTTGTTTTTTTATCATCATTACCGTATATGGTCAATCTGATATTGATACGAAAAAAACTAATACACATTTAATTACTAATAAAGAATACAGACAATTTGTTTATTGGGTGCGTGATTCAATAGCTTATAGATTATTGGGTGTGCATATTAACGAATATTTAATTTATGAAGATAAAAACGGAAATGAAATAAATCCACCTCTAATAAACTGGAACTCAAAAATTAATTGGAATGGTGAAATTGAATGGCAAGTTCTAATGGAAATGCACTTGCCTGAACATGAAAGATTTTACAGAAAAGAAGAATTGGATACCAGAAAGTTAGTTTATAATGATATTAAAATATATCCTGATACTACTTGCTGGATTGATACATCTATTGTTGTTACAAGTTATATAAATCAAAATTTGGTAAAATATTATAACTGGCATCCAATTTTTAATGATTATCCTGTTCAGGGCATTACAAAAGAACAGGTAAAAATATTTTTGGAATGGAAATCCATTATTGATAAGAAACAATATAAACTTGTTAATGCCGATATCCCAACATCGAATATTTATAAATCATTGTCTGGAAATGTAAATACTGAATTCTGGAAAATAACCAATAAAGAATATAAAGAATTTGTTTATTGGGTTCGTGATTCAATTGCCTACATGATGATATTAGGTCAATATGAATATGATGGTAAAGGTATGGAAAAATATTTTATATTGGAAAATAAATATGGAGAGCGAATAGATCCTCCTTTCATAAACTGGAAAGTAAAAATCCGTTGGAAAGGCAAAGAAGAAAGAGAATTGTTGGCAGAGATGATGTTGCCTGAACATGAAAGACACTTAGGCAGAAAACAATTAGACTGGAGAAAGTTAAATTATAAATATTACTTTATTGATTATAAGAGCAATGAGTTAGATAGTGCTGCTTTTCCATATTCAAATTTAACAGATAGAACTTCAAAAATAAAAAGAGTGGTAACAAATATATATCCTGATACAACAAAATGGATGAATCAATATTGTGCCTCAGAAATAAACATTAAATTTTATGATAAAAAATTGGACAAAGAACAGATTACAGGAATATCATATGAACAGGCTAAAGCATTTTATAATTGGAAAATATTAAAGAATAACTCAAAGCAGATTAATAAAAAAATCTCTCCTATTGGTGAAATGATAATTCCAACAAAAGAACAATGGGAAGAAGCAATGTCAGGTAAAGAAATTAAGCCGGTTCATTTTGATATTCCACTTTCTGGCAAACAGTATTTTTATCAAAGTAATATTGAATAGTAAATATCTATGTAAATCTAATCCTATTTTATTTTTTATGAAACATATTTTTATTTTAATAGTAGCTTTTTTGTTTTGCACAAGTATTGCATTTTCTCAACAGAAAAATAAAATAATTGTATGTTCCGAAAACAATCTTAAAGGATTTGAATGTTTTGTGCAGGATGATTTAGAAGGTCAGCAGAAACGGTTACAAAATTTTAAAGATAATGACGATGAATGTGGTATAGAACATTGCACAATCATAATAGCCGATTTCAACAATATCTTAAATAATGATACCCTTAAAGATAAATACTGCCAAGAAGTAATCAATTTTTGTACTAATAATAAAGATGAAGGAAGCTATAAATTATTCACATGGATGACTACTTGCGGGAGAGGCACCAATTGGGTGTTTAATTATACTGATTGCGAAAAGTATTTTGGAATAGTTCAAGAAAAAAACATAGTTATCCAAGATACCATTAAGTAATGCATTTACAAATACAAATAAATTTTTGAACTATGGATGAAAAAACACTAAACAAATATCTTAGAGACCTCAAATTCGTAATTCTTGCCGATGCAAAAACTCGCAAACCTTTTGAGATATTTTTTGGCTTTAATTTGCCTAATATGCATTCCGAAATATTTGAAGAAGCAAAAAAACAATTTGCAATAAAAGGGAAAGAAGTTTGTGTACAAGGCGGTGGTAGAATTACAAAGAAAGATAATTTTATTGTTTTTTACGGTACATCGCAAAAATATAAACGCTATGAAGACGATGTTGTACTTTCTTTAGCTGAAAAACATCCAATATTTAAGGGAAATGATTTTATGTTTTTATCAAAAGCGGGTGAGGATAACTTTTCTAAGATTATTTAGGCATATGAAAAACAAGATTAATATAGAAAAGTTAAATCTTAATTTAAAAGACAAATGATCTTCTCAGTATTCTTTTTAAATAATTATTACGAAAATTATCCTTGAATATTTTTTCTAATAAAACACGTTCTTATATTTTAACATCAAAACAATTTCATTATGAAAAAAATTATTCTTCTTAATTTCACAGTTCTTATTTATGTTGTTATTTCAAGTTTTTCTTGGGGAAATTTAGTAAAAGTTAATAGTAATGAATCTTTTAAAGTTGCCAATCAGAATAAGGTTAAGACTATTAATGGCTTCAATTTAAGTTACAGTGAAATAATAAATAGTATTGATACTAAAAAGAAGACAATAATTATTTTTTCTGTAAGCTGGTGTGGTCCATGTAAAATTCTAAAGACAAAACTAGAAAACATTGCTTCTGTTGATATTTCAAAACATGAAATTATATACGTAATTTGTGATACTGACAAAAAAGGAGAACGAAGTTCTGATGGAATGCCTAGTCCTGAAATGGGCAAAGTTCTAGAAAAAATGGGGCAAGGATATTGGCCATTTATTTTACTTTTTAAATCTGGGGAAAAAGTGCCAGTTTCAAAGTTTCCTGTTATTGAGAGTGTAAAGGATTCTTGTCCTGATAAACTTTTTTTTGAAAGAATAATGGACTTTTTTAAAGATGACGTTGTTTGTCAATAATGATTTTACTAAGTTATTTTTTATCATCATTACAATATAAAGGCAATCTGATTATTGATACGAAAAAAACTAAATCTTTTAAGACAGAAAAAACGGAATGACTGAATTGAAAAATTATCTCAAACCATTGAAAGACAAGAACGCCCAGTTGGTAACACGGTATATAAAAAATTGGGCAGTTAGTGCTAAATTTGAAGTGTTTAGCTCGCATTTAACTTTGTGTGGTTTGACAGTGAATCGCTCCGTAATGCCCAACTTTTCATATACCCATCCGTTACCTTTCATTATAAATCTCACTAAATTAAAGAGAAATATATACCTATTCAATAATTTAAGTCATTTGCATTTGCAACAAAAAACAATTCCTAATAAATTTTATTAAAATAAACAAGGTTTTTTATCATATTTAAAAATAAATATTGTATCTTTGTATTGATAAATAATTTTTAACTAAACTATATAACTATGAAAGCAAAAGTTAATACAGCAATTACTTCAAAAGAAGGTTGTTTAATTCACATTGTAGGAACAGTTAGTTACACTCTTATCCCGCCTGAAATTACAGGATTTAGTGGAACTGTAACCTTATCTGGTGCTGGCGATTGTCCTCAGGGTACCTTATCATTTGCAATAGCACCTCCTAATGGCAACTCAGGTGAAGATTTAGATGTAAATATAGATGATAAAAATCTATATAAAGTTTCAAGAGTTACATGGGTTAAGGGCACAAAACCTGTACCGAAAATATTAAAAGAAGATATTGTAAACGAAGTTCTTATTAGAGAATTTAGAAGAATTGCAGATGAAAATTCATATTGTGATAACGATGTAAATGTGAATGTGAATGTGAATGTAAATGTAAATGTTGACTGCAATAAGTAATAGATATTATTGATAAAAAAATATGGGCTTGGAAGAATACTAACTATTTCTAAGTTAATATTTTATTTTTTAATTTAAACATAGACAAATATGAAACGATTATTGTATGTTGCATTTGGAATTGTAATAATTCTATTTAGTTGTAAAAATTCATCACAGCCTATTGTAGGTAAATGGAATATTGTTAACATTACTCAAAATGAAAAAGATACTTTGACGGACATAACTATCCCTCTTATCGTTTTTTGTATGCAAAATAATGAAGTTAATTATGTGGAATTTACAAAAGACAATGAATATAATGTAGTTAATAATGAAAATAGAATAATTGAAACTAAAAAATATTCTATAAAAGAAAACTCATTGAACATTCAAGGAGAAGATGAAGTCAGTGTTATGGAGATTATTTATAAACAAGATAATTTAGTTGATTTAAAAAGTCAAGATAACATTATTGTGTCGCTTAAAAAAATAGAAGAATAACGTAAGGTAACAGCACCTTAGCACAATTGCGGGTTCAGAGCGTATTTGTACGTTCAGAACTTTCAATTAAATTTGTAGCAGATTTGACAGTGAAGTGCTCCGAAATGCCCGCCAGCTTTTAGCCTCAGCCGTCAGAGTGTCTAAAAACCTAAAATTTCGCCGTTCTTAACAAAAAAAGGAAAGTTATTAACAATCAGCAATTTAAGTAGCAAAATATTTGTTTATGTCATTATTTTCGCCAATTTCGCTGTATGAAATTTATAAAAGGACAAAACAGAACACAATCTTTCCTTTTTCCTGTATCTTTGGAACAGTCAATAGCTCAAGATAATGAAGTTAGAGTAATAGACCTTTATATATTGACAAAGAAAGAAATAGAATGTGCATCAGCAGATGTTGGTTTCATGTTTATTGCATACAATTTAAGGAGAATAATAAACATTTTAGGGCAAGATATGCTTAAAAAGTATCTAAGCATACTTGTTTGTTATATTTTGAGTATTTTTGTTCAAATACGACTAATTTTAAAACGTTCTGCCGAATGTATTTTTTTTAAATATATTTGTAAATTAAATTTTGATTATTGCTTAAATCGTCTTATTTTTGAGCAAAATTTTAATAAAAGCAGAGGTTTTTAGACATTCTGCCGTTATGTGCAATTGCCTTTATACAATAACAAATAAAAATAAAATAGGAGAAAATTGAAATGAAAAAGTTACTTTTTGTTTTGGGAATGTTAATCATAGGATTAACAAGCAATTTGTTGCAAGCACAGTGGGTTCAGATGTCAAATGGAATGGGGAATAAAGATGTGCAATCATTAACATATAGCGAGACTAAAATCTTTGCGGGAACTTACTACAATGGTGTATATTTATCAACAGATAATGGTACAAACTGGACTCAAACTTCCTTAAATAATCGTGACATAAGGGCTTTAGCAATAATAGGGAATAATGTTATTGCCGGAACAATGAATAATGGTATTTATTTCTCTACAAATAACGGCGCAAGCTGGACTCAATCTAATTTAATTTCTGAGGATGTATGGACATTAGCAGTAGGCGGAAATAATGTTTTCGCAGGTACTGATCATACAGGTGTGTATATATCTACAAATAACGGTTCAAGCTGGTCACAAACCTCCATGACCAATATTACTGTTAATTCTCTTTTTATCAGCGGAAATAATATTTTAGCAGCAGCCGGTGTCGGAGGCTGGGGTGTATTTCTTTCAGTCAATAACGGAAATAGCTGGACTCTTATTGGTGATCTGGATATTGGTACATACTCCGTGGCAGCAAGCGGAAATTATATCTATGCTGGTCCTTATTATCATGGTATATATTTATCTACAGATTTCGGAATTCACTGGAACCAAACTCCTTTGGATAATGGAACGGTTGTAGCAATTGCTGTAAGCGGAAATAATGTCTTTGCTGGAACTGAAGGTTTTGGCTTTGAAGTATCCAATGATAATGGAGTAAACTGGACACATAGAAGCGAGGGTCTTGGTAGTGCTTACATAAATGCTTTATGTATTATAGATAATTACATATACGCAGGTACAGGTAATGGTGTTTACAAAAGACCACTTAGTGAACTTACAGGTATAAAACAAATTTCTAATGATGTTTCTCAACAATTTTCTCTATCTCAAAACTATCCGAATCCGTTTAATCCAGCAACGAGTATCTCCTTTGGTCTTCCGTCAAAATTATTTGTATCACTAAAAATCTTTGATATGTTAGGAAATGAAGTGGCAACGATTATTTCAGAGGAATTATCAGCAGGAAGTTATACGACGCAATGGAATGCGGCTAACTTGTCGAGTGGGATTTACTTTTATCGTTTACAGGCTGGTACATTCACCGAGACAAAAAAACTCGTTTTGCATAGATAACAGGCAACGGCACATAACAAGCGGTATAGTGCATATTGAAAAAAAATAATCAACAATTGAAGAGAATTTATTAAATTTGCAACATGGAACTTGAAAAAATTTATAATGAAAATTGTTTGATTACGATGAGCAACATGCCCGACAATTACATTGATTTTGTAATTACATCACCACCTTATGACTGTATTAGAAATTACAATGGTTATCAATTTGAATTTGAAAAAATTGCAAAAGAATTATTTAGAGTAATAAAGGTTGGAGGACTTGTAATTTGGGTTGTTGCAGATGCTACAATTGATGGCAGTGAAACAGGAACATCTTTTAAACAAGTTCTGTTTTTCAAAGAAATTGGGTTCGGACTGCATGATACAATGATTTACTACAAAAACAATCCAATGCCGCAAACAGGAAATAGGTATCATCAGCATTTTGAGTATATGTTTGCTTTGTCAAAAGGAAATCCAAAAACTTTTAATCCAATAACTGAGCCTACAAAGTATCAAGGACTTGCTAATATGAAAAACAGAGGACAAAATGGTTCATTAGATTACGAAAAAGTTGAAAGAACAAAAGAAAAAAAAGTTGGAAATGTTTTTTCTATTCTGTTGGTGGTGGCATTTCTACAAAGGACAAAATAGCATATAATCATCCTGCAATATTTCCTGAAAAATTAGTAGCTGACCAAATAAATACTTGGACAAATAAAAACGACCTTGTTTATGACCCTTTTATGGGAAGTGGAACAACTGCAAAAATTGCCCATTTACTTGGGCGAAAATGACTCGGCTCTGAAATTTCAAAAGAATACGTTGAAATTGCAGAAACAAGAATAAAAGAACATACTATGAATAATTTATTTACAGCAATATAACATGAATTTAATAGAAAGAGGTTCGCAAACAGCAAAAGACGGTTTTAGAAATGAAGACGATATTGTAAAAAAGTTTAACGACTGGAAAAAAGATAAAGATGCACAATCATGGTTAATTTTAATGAAATACAAACTTTCAGAAATTGAATATGTTGAAGCTGTAAAAATATCAGGTTATAAAACAGATGTTCAAGTCCAAGTAACCATCAAGTTAAAAAAAGCAATTGATGTTGAAAATCTACAGGTAAAATTGGTAAGTAATCCCAAAGGTTTTAATCAAATTGACAAACGTTGAGTTGACAAGTATGCTAAAATGTGCAGTATCACAGACGATTACGAAGATACTCCCCATTCTTTGAACAGGAAATGAGTAAATTTAAGGTGTAATAAATTATAAATATTTATCAGGCATTCGTCAATAGCCGAACATGGTTGCCTGAAAGCAGATAAAATAAATATCTGCCTCTCTTTGAAAAAAATTTTGTATTTTTTGGTTTTGCAAATTTAATATATTTTTTTAACAGCTGAATTCTTGTAACTTTCAACAAGTTATTTTTCCAGTGTGCTTTTTCCTGTCTTTTTTACAGCAAAAAAGCTAAAATTAACATTTCCATAATTTCTGTGTTGAAAAAAAATTGGGTGTTGGGAAAAGTCCAGTTTTCTTGAATGTTCAATGATAAGCCATGCATTTTTATTAAGCAATTTTTTTGAAAAAATAATGTCTAGCAGAGTATCAGTATTTTTCATATCATAAGCAGGGTCAGCAAAAATCAGGTCAAATGTCCGGTTACAATGATTTAAAAAGACAAAAGCATCTTCATATATAGTAGTTATATTTTTAAAATTTAATTTTTCAGATGTGGTCTTTATAAATTTTATACATTTAAAGTTAGAATCAACAGCAGTTATATCTTTACTTTCTCTTGATGCAAACTCATACGAAATGTTTCCTGTGCCTGCAAATAAATCAAGTACTCTGATTTGCTTAAAGTCAAAATGATTATTTATAATATTAAATAATGATTCTTTTGCCATATCAGTAGTAGGTCGGACAGGTAATTTTGCTGACATTTCAATATGTCTGCGACTATGAGTGCCTCTTATTATTCGCATATATTTGAATTTAAAAGATTGTAAAAAGAGTGAGAATCAAGGTCATCAAACACATAACTATATTTAAAGATATCATTTCTTTTTCCAAAACTAATGTTACGGATATATTTATAAAGAATTTGGTATAAGTCAGAACGTTTTTCAATGTTACCAAGCAATATAAGGTCAATATTTTCAGGGTTTAATTTAAGCTGTTCTAATACAAAGAGTATGTAATAAATAAAATCTTCGCAGGTCTTGTAATTAAAATAATTATAAAGCAAAAGTTCTTTATTTTTAATAACAATAATATCAAAGTAAGAGTTGCTTACATTAACAAACATTTTTTCTTCCGGAGCTTGATTTTTGTATTGAAAAAGCAAACTTTCAATAAGACAACTTGAATGATGATTTATTTTATAATCGGAAAATGTATCTTTAAGTTTTGTTTCTATACATTTAGGTAAAGCATATATATTGTATGCTTCAGGATTATTTAATTTATCATAAATAATACTTTCTTCTTCAATGTTATGGTTAAATTTTAAATAAGTATCTTTTTTATCTTTCTCAAAAAGAGGTAAAGGGATAAGTGTGGACTTTTTGTTCACAAAAATTATCTTAACTGATTTATAAGTGTTTTTTAGAAAGTTTGTTTGTGTGAGCAGTTGAGTAAGTTTTTCGCAAAGGAGTTGAAAGTTGTATATATTTTGTAATTGATATGATTTAAGGGCAATATATTTATTTCTTGTTGTATCTAATATGCAGAAGAACAATTCGTCTAATGAGAGTAGGATTGATAATATATAATTATTAGTATTTTTTAGGTCTAATGTCTCATCTGATATGTTGATATTAGGTTTTAGAATGTCAGGCATTTATATTTTAGGAATAATAATTATTTAAAATTTGTTCATAAAGTTGCTGATAAACCGTTAAAACGGTTATTTTATATTTTTGGGTCTCATTAGCTAATCTGATAGTAGAAACACAAAATTTTGTGTCTCTACATTTTCCGATAAAAATCGGAAAATGTTCCATTGACGAAATATCACAAATTAACCCCGTTGATTGTTATCTACGAGGTTAATCAGGCAATTACTTGATACCTGAATAGTTACTAATTTTTTGTACTATTCCCAGTTACCATCAACAGATGCTTCTGTCATTGACCCTACTTTTAAACTGTCTATACGATAAAATAATTTTTCATCAAGACCTTTTAGGAAATATTCTTTTTTAGCATAAGCTTCGAAGACCTGAACTTTTACATTACCTTTTTCTATTTCTCCTGCTTTTAGTATGAATTTTTTACCACAGGAATAAGGGATATAAGGTAAAGAATCAATTTTAAAATCAGAATTATTTTTAAATAATAATTCGGATACATTTATATAGCTGGTATCTCTGACAATAACAGCAGTAGTATCTTCTATGTCGCCTTCCATTTTTACAACAGGAATTTTACCATTTTTATAAAAATCTACTAATGTATCAAAACTGGAAGAATATACATTGTTAACGGACTTAAAAGATGCCTGAATAGTACGTATGTCTTTAAGATTTTGAATAACAGTTTCTTTTCTTCTTGCTGACTCTTTGTCAAATCTTACAGTTCCCATAATACTTTCATATACAAAATAAGCCAATACAATAATGACAATTATTAAAGCAATTTGAATAATATTTTTTTTCATAAATTTATATTTTTGAATTGAGATGAAATTTCAGGCAAATGTATAAAAATATTTATATACAATAATATAAAAAATTATGAATTTTGAGAAAGGATGTAACAAAAAATAAATTGTAAGCGTTCATTAGGCATTCGTAGGTAAACGAACATGACTGCCTTATCAATATAAATAAATCATTATTTTATTAATATCATTTTCTTTGTTATAGAAGCATTTTTTGT
>CAZZDX010000069.1:0-12566 GCA_964653185.1 uncultured Bacteroidales bacterium | reverse complement strand
TATAGTTGTTCGCGATGCAAGCCCTTGTGATAAGCATTCACAAGCAACTTTAACCAATTTACCCGGACCAATAATAGATGATGGTAGTGTTATAATTACAGGTGCAGATTGTGGTAGTTCAAATGGTTCTATCACAGGTATCTCTGTATCAGAAGGAACAGAACCTTTTACTTATACATGGCAGGATGCAAGTGGGACACCAATAGGAACAAATATTGATTTGAATAATATACCAGTCGGAAGTTATACATTCATAGTAACTGATGTTAATGGATGTGCCGATACATCAACTTATATTGTTAATAATATAGGTGCACAAACAATAGATGACAGCAACATTATAATAACAGATGCTAATTGCGGACATTCGGATGGTTCTATTACAGGTATTACTGTATCAGGAGGCACACTTCCTTATACTTATGTATGGAAAGATGCAAATAATACAACTGTTGGAACCAATCTTGATTTAACAAATGTTCCTGCTGGTAGTTATACTTTGGCAGTAACTGACAGTAATACATGTATTGCTATATCAGGTCCTTATACGGTTAATGATATACCCGGACAAACCATAGATGATAATAGTATAAATATTACAATTGCAAGTTGCAATGAATCAGATGGTTCTATTACAGGTATCACTGTCTCAGGAGGAACTCAACCTTATACTTACTCCTGGCAAGATGCAGGCGGCACAATAGCAGGAACGAATATAAACTTAAATAATGTTCCGGCAGGTACCTATACTTTAACAGTACTTGATGCTAACGGTTGTGTTGCTAATTCCGGTCCTTATACAATTAGTCAGGATTGTATAATTGATTGTTTGATAGATGTTCCAACAGGATTTTCACCTAATGGTGATGGAAAAAATGATATTTTATATGTTAAGACCTTTGGTATAAAAGAAATGGAAATAATGATATTTAATCGTCAGGGAGAAATGGTTTTTCAAACAAGTGATATGGGCAAGGGCTGGGATGGAATATATAAAGGAATAAAACAAGAAGTTGCAGTATATGTTTATTACTTAACAGGGACTTGTCTTAATGGTGAAAAAATTGAGAAAAAGGGAAACATTACGTTATTAAATTAGTATAAGTTAAGATATTAGTTAAATTATTTAGAACTGTGAACGGTTACAAAAATTATTGAGCATTATAATGCTTTAGAGAAATAAAAAATATTCTATATATAACATAAAAATATTTATAATGAAAAAAATTACTTTTATATTATTTTTTACATTTTTTTATGGGCTGACAGTTAATTGTCAGGATATTCATTTCTCACAGTTTTATTCATCACCTTTGTTTCTTAATCCTGCATTAACAGGCAGTTCTAGTTGTTTGATGAGAGCAGGATTAAACTATCGTAATCAGTGGAAGAGTGTTACAACACCATATACCACAGAATCTGCATACATAGATGGTAAGCTCATGCCAAAAGCTTTGGGAGATGACTGGTTGGGTCTTGGTGCAATGTTTTATAATGATAATGCAGGAGACGGGAACCTAAAAAGTATAAGAGGAATGGCTTTTGCATCATATAATAAAAATTTAAATAGCAAAAAATCTCTTGTTGCAAGTGTTGGTATTGGATTAGGAATGGTAAATAAAAGTGTTAATTATGATAAATTATTATTTAACAGTCAATGGATAGATGGAGTAGGTTGGGACAATTCTTTACCTAATAATGAGGCAATTTCTGATAATTCTATTTCTTATTTTGATATTAATGCAGGTGCATTAGTAACTTATTCAGAACCAAAATCATCTAAAATAAATTTTCGTTTAGGCGTAAGTTTAAGTCATCTTAAAAGACCTAATGAAACATTTTATGGAGATAATAGTGAATTGAATAAATTGGGCACAAAGACCATTATTCATGGAGAAGTGTCAGTAAAAGTAAAAGAAAATTTATATATAAGACCAAAATTTATGTTCTCAACACAGAAAGCAGCCAAAGAAATTATTTTTGGAACAAATATATCCGGTAAAATAAATGAGAATGTAGCGATATATGGAGGACTATGGACAAGATTGCCAAGAGATATTATTCCTGTTGTAGGATTAGAATATAATAAATTTTTAGTGCTGTTTAGTTATGATGTTAATTACTCAAAACTACAACCAGCATCTAATAGCATGGGTGGTTTAGAAGTGTCTTTAAAGAAAGAATTTTTATGCTCTTATAAAAAATCAGGATTTTCAAGAGCAAGAAGAATAGAATGTCCTTCTTTTGAATAATATCTATTCCATTTTTTACAATATCATAGTTGAGTCCATTCCCAAAAGACAAAATTGTGTCATTCCGAATTTAGTTCGGAATCTCTAATTCCAATAAAATTAATAGATTCTGATCAGGCAGTTGCTTGACAGAATGACAAATAAGCAAATATTTACTTTTCGGAGTGGACTTATAGTTATTATTATAATCAACCTAAAATTTACTGATAATGAAAAACTACATATATATTCTTTTAGTGCTGTTTATGTTTAGCATTTCTTGTAATCACAATAATACTAATAATCAGCAAAAAAACAATCAAAAAAATAACTTTAAAATAGTATTTTATAATGTTGAAAATCTGTTTGATACTATTGATAATCCAAATAAAGATGATGACGAATTTTTGCCTTATGGAGAAAAAAAATGGGATACTGAAAGATATTTTAAGAAAATAGAGCATATTTCAGATGTCTTAATTGCTGTAGGCAATGAAGAACTGCCGGAAATTATTGGACTTTGTGAAGTAGAAAACAAAGAAGTTGTAAAAGATTTAATTAACAGGTCAGAGCTAAAAAAAGGTAATTATGAAATTGTTCACGAACAAGGTCCTGACCCGCGAGGTATTGAAGTTGCTCTGCTTTACAGAAAAGATGAATTTAATTATATTACGCATAAAATGATAAAAGTTATATATCCTTTTTTTGAAAATAAACGTACAAGAGATATTTTATATGTTAAAGGTGTGGTTAATAAAAAAGACACTTTGCATATTTTTGTAAACCATTGGAAATCAAGAAGTGGCGGGCAAAAAAAAACCGAGAAAAAAAGAATGCAATTTGCTACTGTTTTAAGAAAAAATGTTGATTCTTTATTTAACATAAATAAAAATGCCAATATTATTATAATTGGTGATTTTAATGATAACCCGAACAATAAAAGTGTTGCTGATATTTTGAAAGCTCAGAAAATTTCGGATAAAACAAAATCTGAAACATTGTATAACTTGTCATACAATAATTTTGAAAATAAAAAAGGTTCACATTATTATAATAAAGAATGGAATATGCTTGACCAGATTATTGTTTCAAGTAATATAATAAGTAAAAAAACAGGACTAACATTGGCAGATAAAAAGGAAAATATTTTTAGGGGAAAATGGATGTTATATGAAAGCAGAAGTGGTGAAATGTTACCTGACAGAACTTATGGAGGTAAAAAATATTATGGAGGATACAGCGACCACTTACCTGTTTATATAAATTTCAGTGTAAATTAATTTTATTTATTAATTACCTCGCCATTTATGGCGGGGAACCGAGTTTAAAGCTAATTATGGGCTTTAGCCCATAATAAAAATTAGTCGGGCGCCTGACCGATGCAAGGTTTTAAGCTATAAATCCATAAAAAACATTGCAATTTTAAAATTTATTCTATCTTCTAATGTTTTGTTTCTATATTTTATATTATAATGAAACAAATTGTTTGCATATTTTTAACAGTAATATTATTTTTACATATATTATTTGTAAAAGCTCAATATATATCAAACCCTTCATTTGAGGGAACACCTCAGATGCATGTTCCACCACCGGGCTGGGGAACATGTCATTATAAAAGCACAGCTAATACTCAACCTGGTTATTGGGAAGTTGACAAAACACCATCCGATGGTAATACATATTTAGGTATGTGTACCAGAGGTCCTTGGGGAGATAATGCTAATCTTAGGAAGATTGTCAAACACAGTTAATTCAACCATTATTAACTGGTAAATGCCTTATGACGTTATTCAACATAAGTTTATGAAGTTAGTTATTTTGAAGTTATTAACAATAGAATGTTAATAAAATAAATATATACTGTAAATTTTTGATTATATTTTTTATTATCTTTGTAGATAATTATAAGCCATTAGAAAAAAGATTTAGAAAAAGCTATTATTTTTTTGTATCTTTGACACTTTATTTTTAAACTAAATTCTTAAATAATTATAGTGAAAAAATACAGTTTTATTCTATTATTTTTTTGTTTCCTGTTATTCATAAAATTTTCTTATGCTCAGGCACCTGTTGCTGACTTTTCAGCAGATGTAACTACCGGCTGTGATGTCTTGGTAGTACATTTTACTGATTTGTCAACAAACAATCCTGACTCATGGCAATGGGATTTTGGTAATAGCGTAACTTCAACAGAACAAAATCCTGCTATAGTTTACTTTTCTTCCGGATTTTATACGGTTACATTAACAGCAACTAATAGCTCTGGCAGTGATACAAAAATAAAAACAGATTATATAAGAATTTATGTATCTCCTGTCAGTAACTTCTCAGCAAATCCTTTGTCAGGATGCGCCCCTTTAACTGTTAATTTTACCGATTTATCCTCTGCAGATACATTAATAACAAACAGATTATGGAACTTTGGTGATGGTGGTAGTGATGTAACACAAAATCCTACCCATATCTATAATAATTCCGGCACATTTCAGGTCTCTTTATCAATAACAGATGCACACGGCTGTTCAAGTCAAAAAATAATAAATAATTATATTAGCGTTGCACCACAGCCAACAGCATCTTTTATTAGTTCTCAACATCAATCTTGCTGGTTCCCTTTAAATGTTGATTTTACAAGCACTTCTACACCATCAGCAGGGTTATCTTATTTCTGGGATTTTGGCGACGGAGACACTTCTACACAACAAAACCCTTCTCATAATTATATCTCATCAGGAAGTTTTGATGTTACCCTGATAGTAACTGGTCCAAACGGATGTTCTGATACTGTTGTTCAAAATAATTATACAAATATCAACATATTTCAATCTGATTTTGTCGCTGATACTAATTCCGGATGTATGCCTCTGACAGTTAACTTTACTGATATGTCCCCGGGAGCAGTGGACTGGCAATGGGATTTTGGTGATGCAAGTCCTGTTAATACTTTACAAAATCCTTTACATACATATCTAACTTCCGGCAGTTATACTGTAACATTAATTTCAAAAGATACTATGGACTGTTACGATACAATATATTTTGTTAATTTTATTACAGTTTATCCATTGCCTAATGTGGATTTTACTGTTGATGACAGTATCGGATGCAGTGCTCCTTTTGCTCTAACTTTTACTGATAATACTTTTGGAGCTGTAGGCTGGCAATGGGACTTTGGAGACGGAAACACAAGCATGCTTCAAAATCCATCAAACACTTATTTGAATGTGGATAGTTTTGATGTCTCTCTTATAGTAACAGATTTCAATGGCTGTACAGATACTTTGATAAAACAAAATTTTATTAAGATAATGCCTCCTATAGCTTATTTCGGCTCTGATTTTACACAGGGATGTATCCCTTTAACTATTAATTTTGCTGACTCAAGCATATCAAATAATGTTATAGTAAGTTGGAACTGGGATTTTGGCGATGCAAGTCCTGTTGATAATAATCAAAATCCTAGTCATATTTATAATAATACTGGAGTATATCCTGTTACTCTTACTATTACAGATAGTGAAGGATGTACAGATAGTACTGTTAAAATCGTTAGAGCAGGCACACCACCTGTTACTGATTTTGCATCTGATGATACATTGGTCTGTCATGGTGTCCCTATACAATTTTCTGATTCATCAACCGGCTCGGTTAATTCATGGTACTGGTATTTTGGCGATGGCGGTATAGACACATCACAAAATCCTCTTTATACATATTCAGACACAGGATATTTTTCTGTTACATTAATATCAGCATTTAATGGCTGTGAAGATTCTTTGACTAAAATAGATTATGTTTATATTCTTCCTCCTAATCCTATGTTTGGTGCAGACCCGGAGATAAGTTGTGTCTATCCTGATACAGTTATGTTTTTTAATTTATCACAAGGTGCAGATACTTCTTTTATGGATTTTGGTGACGGAAGCCCTGTTGATACTATTACTCAGGATACAATATTACATATATATCAAAATCCCGGATTTTATGATGTGAAACTAATTGCTACTAACAGCAATGGATGTATAGATTCTTTGACAAAAACAAATTTTATAAAAATTTCTGATATCATACCCGGATTTTTCCAGGATAGTCTTCAGGGTTGTCAATATGGCGGCATAACTTTCATTGATACTTCTTATGCTAATGATACTCTCGTGAACTGGATGTGGGACTTTGGCGACGGCACAATAATTGACGGCGATTATCCTAATCCTATACATTATTATGATAGTGCCGGAGTTTTTTCTTCTAAAATGGTTGTTACTGATACACTTGGATGTAAAGATAGTTTGATAAAGCCAAACAGTATTAGCGTTCATGCGTTACCTTCACCAGTATTTACTGCTGATACAACTTACGGTTGTGTTCCTCTAACTGTTACATTTGACCCGTCTCTATCATCTCCTGTTTTCCCTGCAAGTTTAATAATGTGGATTTGGGATTTTGGAGACGGAAGTCCTGTTGATACTAATTTTACTAATGACACAATCATACATATTTATCAAATACGAGGTAATTATACTGTTAAACTTACAGTACTTGATACAAAAGGATGCGATAGCACCTTGATAAAGGTTAATTATATTAATCCTACTTATCCTTATACTGATTTTACAAGTGATACAATTATATGTTTTTACGATTCTGTTGCCTTTACTAATACTTCAACAGGTGGCGGATTAACATATATATGGGATTTTGGCGATGCCAGTCCTGTTGATACCTCTGTAAATCCTTTGCATCTTTATATTACAGATACTACTGCTGTGTTTGATGTATCTCTTACTGCTACTGACACAAACGGATGTGATAGTACTATTGTAAAGCAAATTACTATTTCACGACCGGTTGCAAATTTTGGTGCAGATACTGCTTTTGCTGATTGCCCGCCATTATTTACAACATTTACTGATTCTTCAACTGCTGATATAAGTAACTGGTTCTGGGATTTTGGCGATACTGCCAGCGGAAGTTCTAATATATCGGTATTTTCTGATCCGCAACATGTATTTGAAAATGCAGGCGTTTATAGTATAACTTTAATTACTATCAATATTTATGGATGTATGGATACTCTTATAAGACCTGATTATGTTTTTGTTAATGGTCCCAGCGGAACATTTGATTTCTTCCCTAAAGCAGGATGTGCTCCATTAGATGTAACATTTATTGCAAATGCACAAAATACAGAAATATATTACTGGATATTTGGTGATGGAGGATCTATTACTACGGGTGATACTATAAATGGAGATACTATAGTTGGTGATACTGTAACTTATACTTATACACAAGGAGGAACTTATCTTCCTGCTTTAGTAATAGAAGATTCTACAGGATGTCAGGTGCAGATTCTTGCTCAGCAACCGATTTCTTTAATATCAGGGGAAATTGATTTTACTGTAAGTGATACTTTATCCTGTTTCCCTTCTTCTTTTCAGTTTGTTGATTTATCAAATCCTTCATCAAATATTGATTCATGGCTTTGGGATTTTGGCGACGGAGCTACAAGCACTTTACAGCATCCTTTACATCTTTACGATTCATCAGGAATATATGATGTAACATTAACAATAACAATAGATAGTTGCGTATATTCATTAACCAAACCAAACTTTTTAAGTGTTTTTACTTTCCCTGATATTGATTTTACATTGTCAGATACAGCAGCTTGCTCGCCTCTTATTGTTGAATTTATTATTATTGATTCTACTGTAACTTCTCCTGTCAGCACTTGGGAATGGGATTTTAATGACGGGACATCTGTTGATAACAATAAAAATCCTATACATTATTTTTATAATTCCGGTATTTATAATATTGATTTATCTGTTATTTTTCAAAATGGATGTCAGGCAAATTATACAAAGCCGGCAAATCTGACTGTTTATCCAAATCCTGTAGCTAATTTTTATACTGATAAAAATAATATTTATGTAAATGATATTATTTTATTTATTGATTCAAGCTTAGGAACAAATGTTGCCTGGTATTGGGACTTTGGAGACAATGCAACATCTACTGAACAAAACTCATATCATAACTACCAATATATTGGAGATTATCAAACAATGTTAGTAGTTACAAGTTCTGACGGTTGCCTTGATACTACATATAAAATAATTAATATTATTGAGATGCTCAAAATTCCAAATGCATTTACTCCTGATGGAGACGGCATAAATGATATTTTTATGAAAAACTGGGATTTGATTATATTAAACCGATGGGGACAGACATTATATCAAGGTATGGACGGCTGGGACGGAAAGTATAAAGGAGAATATGTCTCACCCGGAACATATTTTTATATCATTTCTATGGGTGATGTAAAAAATAAAACAAAGAAATTGACAGGGTCGGTAACAGTGATTAGAAAATAATTATGAATTACGGATTACGTATTACGTATTATGACCTTTATGCTTTGAACTGGAAACTTTTGTCTTGTTAAAATCTTATTGGAAATATAAAATAGATGAGAAAAGCAGAATTAATAGTGATTTTAATCTTTATAAGTAATTTATTACTTGGGCAATCTATGCTTATTCAGAAAGCTGATACTGCCTTTAAAAAGAAAAATTATTATGATTCAGCAATATTATACCAAAAAGCACTGGAAAAAGGAACATCTGATAGCACTATTACCCAGTATATTGATTTTAAGATAGCAGAATGTTTTGATTTTAGTAATGATTATGAAAAAGCTAAAATTTGGTATGAAAAATCAATAGGAAACGGATATACTAATCCAGTGGCTTATTATAATTATGCTAATATGCTGTCAATGAGCGGGGAATATAATGAGGCAAAGATGTATTTTAAAAAGTATCTTAATAAAGTGCCTGATGATAAAAACGCTCAATTAAAAATTAAATCATGTGAATTTGCTTTGGGAACGCAAAAAGAAAAAGTTTTATATTCAGTAAATAATAAAGAAGAACTAAATTCAGAGTATAGTGATTTTAGCGTTGCTTATGTCCAAAACAGAATAATATTTGCATCTTCAAGATTTGACAAAAATGATAAGAAATATTATTCATGGACAGGACAAAATTTTTCGAATTTTTATGAATCAAAATATAATACCGGAGCTTTAAAATGGAAACAGCCATTAAAATCTAAAGGAGGAATAAACTCCAGATTTAACGACGGCACTTTATGTTATGACAAGAAAACAAAGATTGCATACTTTATGCAATGCAACGGACTTAAAGGTAAAAAGGCAAATTGTAATATATATTGTTCTTCATTTGACGAAAAAGAAGATGAATGGAACGAACCGGAAATTTTTGTATATAACAGTAATGAATATAGCATAGGACATCCTGCTATTACATCAGATGCCAGGACAATGTATTTTGTGTCTGATATGCCTGACGGGTTTGGCGGGAAAGATATCTGGATAATAAAAAAAAATAATAACCAATGGAGTGCGCCGGTAAATTTAGGAGATAAGATAAATACACAAGGAGATGAAATGTTTCCTTATATTTTAAGAGATACTTTGTTGTATTTTTCATCAGACGGACATATTGGCTTTGGCGGATTAGACCTGTTTTATTCTAAAATTGAAAATGATTCTTTTTCAGAACCCAAAAATTTAAAACAACCGTTTAATTCAAGTGCAGATGACTTTGGAATAATGTTTTTGGAACAGGACTCCGGATTATTTTGCTCAAACAGATATGGAGGAAAAGGTGATGATGATATATATTCTTTCAACTTAATACCAATACATATAAATGCTTCGGGTCTGGTAACTGACAGAGATAGTAAAGAGCCAATAGGCGAAGCAATTGTAACATTAACAGGAAATAATGGCTCTATTGACTCAACATTGAGTGATTTAACAGGATATTACTTATTTGAATCTTTAAAACAGGATATTGATTATGTTGTCAGTGTTCGTAAACAAGGTTATTTAGGCGATTCAAAGTCCTTTTCTACAACAGGGATAAGAAATAACAAGAACTTTTCAAAAAAATCAGGATATGACCTTGATTTACAACTAAATTTAAACTTTGCATTGATAAAAATTGTTAAAGAAGAAATTAAAATACATAATATTTATTATGACTATGGCAAATGGGATTTAAGAGATACTTCAAAAATTGAATTAGATAAACTTGTTAATATCTTAAATGAAAACCCTAAAATTAAAATTTTAATTAATTCTCATACTGACGAACGCTCTGGTGATGAGTTTAATTTAGAATTATCTAAAAACAGGGCTCAGGCAGTAGTAAATTATTTAATCAAAAAAAATATTGAGCCAAACAGATTAGCATCTAAAGGATGGGGCGAATCAAAACTTTTAACAGCAAATGCCAAAACAGAAGAAGAGCATCAGTTAAACAGAAGAACCAGTTTTAATATTGTTAATGTTGATGAACTTGATTCAAAATACAATCCTGTGAAATATAAAGATATAAAAAGTATGCACAGAGATATGGAAAAAGCTTTAAATAAAGAAATTAAAAAAGGTAGCAGTGTTCAGGACAAAGTAATAACAGGAGATATAAGTTTCAGAGTTCAGATTTTTGCATCTAAAAAAATTCTTAAACAAGACAAATATAAAAAAGTTGAGGAAAATATTTCTGAATTTAAAGTAGAATATAAAAAATATGAAGACGGATATTACAGATATACAATTGGTTTGTTTGATAAATATGAATCTGCCGCTGAAATGGAAGAACGACTAAAAAAATTAGGATTTGATTCTTTTGTTACAGCATTTAAACAAGGTAAAAAAATATCAGTATATAAGGCAAAACGATTGTTGGAAAATGAGAAAGAATAGTTTGATGCTTGAAAATATATAAGATAAAATTTGTATAAATGTATAAATTTAGAATTCTTAAAAATTGAGAAAAACAAAAAGCAATAAGGCAGTTGCCTGATAACAATTAGAATATCAAGTGATTATTTAAAAAACATTTTTTTTATTAAAGATAATTTCCCCGAAGGGGAAAAATATTAATAACTCCGTATGCAATGCGGAATTAAAGGAATAATAAATTATGCTACAACCCTGAAAGGGTTGAATAAAACTGACATAAAAATTGTTTTTCTATTCAATCAGGCAACTGCCTGATTGATGTTAATATAATTAGTTAATAACCATAGGTGCAACCTATGGTTATTAAAATTAAATCCCTTTCGGGATTTCTCGCTATTAATAAATAAATTTAAAAATCGAAAAAAAAATTAACAATAATATGTTAGAATTTTTAATGACTCATGTTTAATGTTCAAAAATATATAAAAATTTTAATGAAAAAAATATTACTAATATTAATTGTTTTCAGTGTATTATTAAGGTTTGACATTTTTTCTCAAAATGATGTTCAGATAAGCAATTTTATGTTTAGCAAATTATGGTATAATCCTGCTTTTGCAGGAAGCAATAAGACAACAATAAATGCTTTAATACTTGCACGACAGCAATGGGTTGGCTTTGAGACAGCTCCGGCTACGCAAATATTTGAACTTGACACGTATTTTAAGAAATTTGGAGGCATTGGATTATCAATAATAAACGATAAATTGGGTTATGAAAAATCTATAAGCCCTAAGATAATGTATTCTTACCAAAAACAGGTCTCAGAAAAATCATTTATATCAGCAGGTATTGGACTTGGAGCTATTAATAAATCTCTTGATGGAACAAAATATATATACGAAAATAAAGATATAACAGACCCAAACGGGATATATGACATAGAAAATGAAATAGAACCTGAACTGGATTTTGGATTGACATTTACTAATCAAAAGTTTACATTAGGATTATCTTCTACACATATAACAAAGTCAAACAAAAATGCATCTTTTATCAAAATTCCCCGTCATTATTATTTTTATGCAGATTATAATATTAAAATGAATAATAAAGTAAATATAATTCCATCTTTTTATATAAAAAGCAATAAAGTGATTACTCATTATGAGATAAATACAAATGTGATTTTTGCTAAAAAATTTCGTGCAGGACTGTCATACAGGTTAAGCGAATCTGTTATTGGATTGTTAGGAATGAATATAACCCCAAATATAAAGATAGGATATTCTTATGATTTTGATGTTGGAGTAATAGAAAAATACAGTAGCGGCTCTCACGAGATTTTTCTTATCTGTTCGTTTAACAAACCCTATAAACCGTATATCTATTATAAAACACCACGGTTGTTTAATTAATATCTAAAAATTTGGGAAATATTATACTTGCTAATACGGAACAAAAATCAAAATACCTCAACTTTTTTTCCAAATAGTTGGTATAAAGGACATTTTTAATGCTTTTTTAGAGTATATTCTTTCAAGTGGACA
>CAZZDX010000068.1:0-12581 GCA_964653185.1 uncultured Bacteroidales bacterium | reverse complement strand
GAGGTATAAATTTGTATGAATTTCTTGCATAGTTTGCCAAAAAATCAATATCCCATTTTTCACTTGATTTATAATTAACATAAGTTTGAACATCAGTAAAGCTTGGCTTATAATCTCCTTTTGTGTCAAGTTGTTTTAATATATACTGGTTTGATTTTTGTCTTATGCCTATCAGGTATGATAATCGTTTGTTTTTGGATATATTTTCAATATGAGCAGAGGCACCGAGTAAGCTTGCCGAGACAGAGCCGGCAAATTTTTTAGGTTTTTTATATTTAATATCAAGGACTGATGACATTTTATCACCATATTTAGCATCAAATCCTCCTGCTGAAAATAATATTGAAGATATAAGGTCTGAATTAACAAAACTTAGACCTTCCTGTTGTCCTGAGCGGATAAGAAAAGGACGATATATTTCTATATCATTAACATATACCAGATTTTCGTCATAATTGCCACCTCTTACAGAATATTGTGAGCTAAGTTCAGTATTGGAAGATACTCCGGGCAGTGTTTTAATGATTGCCTCTACCCCACCGGACATACTTGGTATTTGTTCAACGGTCTTTGGCTTTATAAAGATAAGGTTAGATTCTCTGTATTTTTGTTCTTTAACTTCAACATCAGGCAATTGTGTTGTTGATACTGTCAACAACTTATCAATTTGTTTTTCTTCGTTTGGCTTTAAAAATAATTTTATTTTCTCAGTATTATATCCTATAAATGATATTGCTATAATTATTTCTTTATTTGCAGGCACTACAAGTTTGTAACTACCATTTTTGTCAGTCATAGTTCCGCCTGATAATCCTAATACGGATATATTAACAAGTTCAACAGGTCTGTTATCAGCATCAGTAATTTTGCCGTATATAATGGCTGTATTTTGTGCTAATGTTGTGAAATTTGTTAAAAATGTTAAGAACAGCAGTCCGAATAAGAAAGATATATTTTTTTTAAAGCCGGGCAATTTTTTTGTTTTATATTTTTATGTTTATAATCAACGGTTTATGATAGTATTTATTATAATGTTTGACGTTTGACGTTTAATGGCGTTTAAAGTTCAGAATCAAAACCTGAAACTCATATTTCATCAGGCAACCGCCTGATCAATGTAAATAATTACTCACTTCGTTCGTGAGATCACTTCGTTAAGTTCATAATTTCCCAGTAGAACTCGGTAAAAATGGTATTTTCCAATAAATTAATATATACCCAACAGGTGCTACGCGACCTGTCGGATGGTAAGTTTAGAGTTTCCCGTAATAGTTAAACCCTCGGGGTTTTTAAAACCCCGAGGGTTGCATAATCCGTAATTCCTTAACGCTATTTTATATTAATTTAACGTTATAACCTGTTTGCTTATGGTTTGTTAAAGTTAGATTATTTCTTTTTTTTAAACTGTCCTTCTCTCCATGCCTTTATGAATTTAGCCCATGCAAAAGGGTTTAACAGATTATTCGGAGGATATTGTCCTGCATAGTATAATTTACTGGTTTGATTGTTCATATAATTTCTATAGTTCATACTGGCATCCATTTTATAGTTTTCAAATCTTTCTTTCATTTCTGCCTGAGCAAGATTTTTTTTAGCTCTTTCCAAGTCGTCATCAGGGATTTCAAGATTTACAAATGCCTGTTTAAATTGTTCAATAGTAGGCCAGGGATAAATAACAGTTTCTTTTAACAGTATAGTATCAACAGTCATCACATGAATTAAGGAATATCTGTTTTCAGATAAGGTATCAGGTATTTTAAATACAGATTTTTTATATCCTATTGCAGAAAATATAACCGTATCATTTTCGTATGCTGCAAAAGAAAAAAATCCGTAATAGTCGGTTGTTGTCCCACGCCATGAATCTTTAATAATTATGTTGGTAAAAGGCATTGGTTTTAAGCTGTCAGCACTGACTACAACACCTGAGAACTGTATTACATCTCTTTTGTTTTTTTGTGCATAAGAATTATAAGAGATAAATAAGATAAATATTATTGTTAGTATTTTAACAATTGAACGACAGAAAGAATGGATGAATGGATGAATGGATGAATAGGATTTCATATTTTTATATTTTCGTATTTGGTTTACCCCGTAAAATCCTGATTTATCAGGTTATTTCACTGGGGTCATTGATTGTCATTAATTGTCATTTGGCTTTGGTGAATTTCACAGAACGGGCAAAAGTAAAAAGATAAAAGTAAACAGGCAAATTTTGTTTGTCTAAACAGATTATTTTTTTGATTTGTTATGATGAGTTAAAGAACAGTTCTGTAAAAAAAATATTTTTTGACTCTTATCTAATTTTTTTATATATTTGCATTTTAAAATTGATTTTTAATCTTAAAAAAAATAATAGATTATGTTAATAAAAAATTATCCAAGTATGTCTATATATACACACATAAATAGTAGCAAAGTAACTATTATATTATGTATTATCTTCTTATTTTTATTAAATATAAAAACTTCTTTTTCACAACCAGTCGGTGATTTTTGGGATATATCTGGAAACTCAAACTTAACTGAGATGTCTAGACTTGGCTCTGATAATTATATGCCCATCAATTTTGTAACAAACAATCAGTTGCGTATGCGACTAATGCCAGATGGCAAGTTTGGTATTGGATTAGAAAACCCTCAACATACTTTGCATATCCATTCCAATGAAATGATAAATCCAAATGATATTAGTTCCCCAAGTGATAACACATCTGTAAGAGATATGAACCTTGCAACTTCTTATGCTTATAATGCAATACAAATCACAAATTCTGCAACAGGAATGGATAAAGGTAATGGTTTATTAGTAGGATTAAGAGATAAAAATGCTTTTATCAATTTGCAGGAAAAGGCAAATATGATGTTTCAGATAAATGGAAGCACAAGTTTTTCAATATTTCCAAATAGGAATATCGGTATAGGCACAAATAATGATGAAGCAAAGCTAAATATATTTGCATTAAAACAGAATGGAGTTATAGTAACAAACTATAATAATGATAATGGCTATACAATAAAAGCCAAAGTAAACAAAGATAACACAAAAGCTTTATTAGTAGAGGGTAAAAACAAAGAAAATTTCGTTGTATATGGAAATGGTAATACCAAAATAGGCACAGGAACGGCAATGTTATGTATAGGCAAAGCCCAAGGAGCAGATTTAGGATGGGGAACAAGTTATGTTGGTTTTAATGGGTTCAGGCAAGATGATATCTGGACTTTTAATGGTGACCAAGCTCATAATGGAGGAACAGTGATATATTCAGATATATTTGGGAACATAAAATTTGTAACAGTAGAATCTAATAGCGGAGGAACTCAGACATTAAGTGATACAGAAATAAATGATAATCTAAAGATGATAATAAGAAGTGATGGTAAGGTTGGCATTGGAACTGTAAGTCCACAGTATGAACTTGATGTAGCCGGAATAATAAGAGGATGTAAAGTAAAGGCAAATAATTTTAATGGATGGTGTGATTATGTTTTTGATAAGGATTATAAACTGCAATCATTATCAGAATTAGAAAAGTATATAAAACAAAATAAGCACCTTCCTGATATGCCAACAGAAAAACAAGTGCTTGAAAATGGAATAGATTTGGGAGAAATGAATATGAAACTCCTTCAAAAAATAGAAGAACTTACATTATACACTATAAAACAACAAAAAATGATTGATAAATTAAAAAAAGAAGTTGATTTAATGAAAAAAAAGAATAAATAAATTTACAAGACATAATACCTTAATAAATATAAATTTTTATGAAGAAACAAATAGTAATTATTATCATATTGTTTTTAACAATATCCTCATGCAAGAAATATGAACAAGGTCCATATATTAGTTTTAGAACTAAAAAAAAGCGATTATGTAAAGAATGGATCATTGAGCAAGGTAAACAAAATAAAAAGATTAAATGGAACTATGGAGATATTGTCTGGAACTTTAATAAAGACAATTCATTACAAAGAATATTTACACAAAACGATAGTATTGTTAATGCTGACTGGAATTTTTCAGACAATTATGATTCCTTACTAATTTCTTATCTGGCATATATGTATTTCCCTTTGCTGGATTCTAATGGAAATGTTGTAACAGTATATGATTCTATACATAATGTATATGTAGATGTGCATGATTCAGAACTAACAAAATTGTATAATAAATATTGTATCTTAGAACTAACTAATAAAGAACTAAAAATTAAAGGTGGAGAATCAAATATTTTTATAAATCAAAACAATCTCTTTGACGGTTGGACAGGATGTTTTGAATATCTGGCAGAATATAATTTTGTAGAAAAATAATTATTATTATTATTATGAAAATAAAAAAAAATGTATTTTTTTTCCTTATTCTTTTGTGTATAATATCATCAGATATTTATGCTCAAAAACGCAAAACAAAACCCATAAATTCAGGTTTTGTATTTATTGATGGTAAGTATATTGATGCTCCTTATACAATTAAGCGTAAAGGACTAACTGTATATATTAATGGAATACAGGTAACAAAAGAATTGGAATATCCTGAAAAAAATCCTTATGAATACAATATAAGATTAGGAATACCTCCCTGTTTGAATAAAAATTCAACGATTAGTGATATTTGGAAATGTAATGAGCCATTAAAGGGCTTTGGATATACTCAGGCCATGTTTTATTATTTCTTTACTCATTATGAATATTATGCTGCTTATGATAGCATTGTTGCATATTATAAAAGTTTGCCAAATATTAAAACTTTTGAACTTACTGACAATGGCTGGATAATTACAACCTTTAATAATGAAAAACAAACAATAGCATGTTTTGCTTTTATGATGGACCAAGTAAATAAAAAATGGGGACCTAACGGCACCGGACCTATCCCTAAAAAAGAATTTATTAGAAAAGTTGAAAATAGAGTTGAACATTGGGAAGAAATGTTATCAAGATTTAATGATTTACTTATATTGTTTACTGAAGAAAATAACTATTCGTGTTTACCGAGTGGTAGAACAGACAAATCATTACCATTTTTATATCAAATCATAAACAATCCAACATTAGAAACTGAAAAAAAAATTGATACATTATCAATAATTTTCAATAAAATATTTATAAAAAAATTTATAAAAAATTATCAATCTTCACCTCAATTTGAACAAAGAATAAAAAAATTAGGGTTTGATACTTTAAAAACTATTAATTATTTCATTAAAACAGGTTATAAACTAAAAAATAATAAGAATAAAAAAAGTATGGGCTATTATTCACCTGACAAAAAGTACACATATGCTTGGTGTAGTAATACTTTTGAATTTACAAATTTTGAAAGCGAAGAATTAAAAAATGTTGATGACTATATTAAGTATCAGGATTTTGTATTGTCGCAAAGTAATACATTTACAGACAATACACCGGATGATGATAATTTTGGTAATTGCACTTATAGTAATTTAAAAAGTATGAAAAATGCAGGTCTTTTATATTTTGCAGGGCATGGAAGACCACCAAACGATCCTGTCCCAACACATAATGTAGATAATGGAATATTTTTTGTATATGCAACAAATGAAAATGCAATTAATAATTGGTGTAATAATGACCCTTTAATAATTGCCGAAAAAATTGATCCTAAAATGACAAATTGGAATGCTCCGGAACAATGGGGTGCTTTTGCCTACAAAAATTGGGCACAAACATACTGGCAAACTAATTTAACACAATCAAAAGCAATTACTATATTGTCTGCCTGTTACAGTGCTGCCAATGGTTGGGTTGATGGCTGCGCCGGAGGCATTGCTTTTGGCTATGGTAATACCACTTTATGGAGTCATGTTGAATATAATAACGAACATTTACTTAAACGAATGAATGGTAGCAAAAGTGGAGGAACTAAAAGAGAAGCAACAGAAGCTTATGATGATATGCCTAATCATTATGATGGTTTTACATATAGTTCAAATAATTCTATCACCCTTTGCCCTGCAACTGTTGACTATACTCATGGAGAAGTTACATCATCCACTGGTACAGGACATTTTGAGGTTGATACATATTGTGATGCAAACACTCCTACAAGTGATGCTTTACTTTACCAGGTGATTTCAGGTACAGTTTCAATTAATAATATACACTGGACAAATGTTACAGAAGGACAATCAAACCGAATTGAATATCAGTGGGATGCAACAGATAATTTTCAGGTTAAATTTACAGTAGATGTTAATAATTTTAAAAGTTGGGGAGCATCAGGCGATAATGAATTTCATCGCCTTGATTTTGATAGAGTAACGCCTATTGTAGATAATCCTTTACCTAATTTTGATTTATACAGAAATAATTATTCCCCTGTTGTGAACTTTTTTGCTGATAACATCAATATTCCCGAAAGTTCAACAGTAAATTTTACTGATTTATCAACTTATGAAAATATTAGTTTATGGTATTGGAATTTTGGTAATGGTAATACATCAACAGCTCAAAATCCTCATAATTTATATAATAATGAGGGCTTGTATGATGTTTCCTTAACAATTACAAATCCGAGCGGACAATTTACAGAAACAAAAACAGGATATATAACAGTATTTAACGAAAATTCCGGAGATATAACCTGTAGTTTTTCGTATGGAGGTTCATCTCCTGGTAGTCCAATTTATTTTAATGCTGAATTTTTAGGATACAACAGCCCTGATTATACTTATCAATTTACCTTTGATTATGGAGATGGAATAGAAACAGTTGAAACCAATTGTTCGTCTGCAAATAAAATCCATTATTATAGTAATTATGGAAGTTATACAACTTATGTAAATCTTAAAATACTTGACAATAATGATGATGAGGTTTATTCAGGTGTATGTTCATGTGGTATTGTTGAAATTGAAAACCCTGACCCTTGCAGCAGTTTAATAGTTAATTTTAGCACTTCTCCAAATCCTGCCCAGGTTGGTTTAAGTATTCAATTTACTAATCAAACTACAGGAGGAATCCATCCTTATGTCTGGTCATGGACATTTTATGCTGACCCTATAACAAATAACACTCCTGATGGAGGCGTTCAGGCAGAAACTTTTTTTGAAAGTTCAGGACAAGATGGTAATCCTAATAACAAAACATATAGTAGTGAAGGAATTTATCCTGTTAAACTAACTGTTATGGATAATCAGGGATGTTCAAATTCAAAAACAATTGACATTCATGTTATTAAGCCCAATGAATGCTACAATAATTTAAGCATTTATAGTAATCATTCCGATCAATTATTTACTTCTAATTATTTACTGTTAAAATGGCGGGAAGATGGTCATCCATGTGGTGCTCATTTACTATATAATTATGATTTTAATTGGTCCGGGTTTTGTTATGATTATTGTTCTGAAAATTTTAAGTATGGCTGGGTAGTTGTAAATCCAAATAGTTTGTTTCCTTTTATATACACAAAAGAAGGCACTTATAATGGTTTTACTACTGACCAAAGATTAGATTACAATAATTTTCCGCATCCTGGTTTTTATAATATTGATTTATACATCTCTACAGATGTTACTGATCATTATTATTCATGTTCTGACAATGCTGAAATAAAAGTAGGAGTTATTGATTGCAATAGAACTGCTAATAGTTCTGATGTTTTAAATGCAATTTTTAATCCAAATAGTAATAATCCAAATGTGTTGGTTAATAACAGCACAAATCCCCAACTTGTTTTATCAGGCACAATCAATCTTAATAATGGTATTAACTCATATATTAATAATAATAATGTAACTTTTTCTGCTTGTAATGAAGTTGTTATGGAAGATGGTTTTGAAACAGGTGATGGTGATTTTACTGCTGAAGCTGACAGAGTTGAAAATTGCCAGTATTATATATATACCAAAAATGGAATTAAGATAATTCCTAGTATTCATGATACAAATTTTGATAAAAATGATTTAAAATTAAAATTAGAAATTAATCCTAATCTGGTAATAAATACATTTAAAATAAACTTTTATAATCCAAATGACCAGTTCATTAAATTACAAATTTTTAATACAAATGGTATATTAATATATACAGTCGTAAATCAATATATAAAAGAAGGATATTATACATATAAATTATCTGCAAAAAATTATAAGTCAGGACTATATATTTGTAAATGTTCAACAAATAATAAAAGTATAAGTAAAAAATTTATCAAAATCTAAACAATTATGTTAAAAAAAATAACAATAATATTAATTGTATTTCTTTTTACTTTTAAAGCATACAGTCAATTTTATGTTGATGCTTATTATGGCATTAATTATTCTAATAAAAAATATACTCTGGGATATCCATTTTATAATTACACAGAACAGAGGTATTTTGGCGACCCTATTGATACTACTTATTACTGGAATGGAACTGACTCTGCAATGGCAATAAAATATGAACTTATTAGTTTTAAGCAAAAGACAGAAAATGTGAACTATAACTTTTATTCAGGTTATAGTTATGGTGTAAAAGTTGGATATGTCTTTTTAAAATACTGGGTTGCTGAAACAGGTATAAATTTCAGAAGCAAAAAAACACAGGAAAACAATAAAGTTACTTCATTATGGAAAGATGAAAAATATTCAAATAACGAGTTGTATTTTCAATATATTCAATCTAATACATTAGAACTAAATATATACAATTTTTACCTTAATTTAAAAGCGCAATATCCAATTAAAAAATTTACTCCATGTATTTTTACAGGAATAAATTTTGGCAAATATATATTTTATCATAACTATGAATCTAATGATGCGTTTTCAGAATATAATGTGGTAAAAAAAACACAATACTGGGATAAAATAAGCTTAGGAGCAATATTTGGCATTGGAGTATCATATAAAATTTTTAAAAATACCAGTATTTTTGCTAATTATAGTCATTATTCGTTTAATTTAACTCCTTCAAAAGGCAAAATAACAGAGAATTATTCAATTACTCCCTATAATTATGCTGCTCCTGCTCATTATATTGAATGTGAGAAAGGAGAAATAAAAGAAAATGATATTCCTGTTGACAATATTCATTATTCAGGCAGTAACTTTAATATCGGTATCAGATATTGTTTTAATAAAAAACAAAAAGCAACAGAAAGTCCTTTGGATACTAGTATAATGACAAATTAATTTTGAAACATACGAGACGGTTTCATCACGAGTTTGGGATAAATATAATATGATAATGGCTCAATGGCTATATGGCTATATTGTTTTACTGTGTTCGTTTAACCATTTAACAACTTAGCGAAGCGATCTCACGAACGAAGTGAGTAATTTAACTATAATAGCCATTTAACAATAGCACAACGAAACAATTTATTTTATCACTACAAATGTTTCATAATTAAATTGACACAATACTAGTGTCTTGTCAACTTTATAATGTCGTTTTAAATAAAATTTATGTTGTTGAGCCGACTGCCGACTGTTGACTGGTCACGAGGATTCTTTTGTAGGTTTATATTCTATAAAGGTTTTGTCTGAATAGAGAATAACAATTTTTTCTATATTTTTTTCTTTAGCATTTAATTTTTTATCAGAAAAGAGATTAGGTTTTGTATTATCCTGATACTCAAAATCATCTTTTTTTATAAAATCAGCATTATCACTGGTATTGTTAGTTTTATTTGAATTTTTGCTCATCTCACCAATCCCTGATATTAACCAATCAGAACTTATTTCAGGAAAATTATTCAGTATTTTTTGAATTAATTCAAGTCCCGGCTTGTTACGACCGGATAATATATGTGATATACTTGAACGTTGAACACCTATTTTGTCGGCAAATTTTGACGCTGTAAAATTTTTTGTTTTTATAATTAAAGAAATTCTGTTTATCATTATTAAAAATTTTAAATTAATATAAAATTAAAATTGTTTACAAAAATACACTTTTTATTAATAATTGATAAAAAATGTTTGTTTACAATTGTAACATCTTTTATTGTTACAAAACTTTATAAAGTTATTATTCAAATAGATTAACCTATAGTATTTAGTTTCAGTTATTTATATAATAAAAATAAATTTAATTAACTGTTCTTATTATAAAAGAAAAGTATTAATGTATAAGTTTAAATAACTTTTATAAACATCTGGGTTTGAACTATTTATCATTTAAAATATAATTTATTTTAAATATTTTAAGGGAATTACGATATTTTTACAAAAATAAATATTTATATTAATATATTTATTTTTGATTACATTTGTAACATTCTCTTGAATGTATCTATTTTATTGGTTCCTTTATTTTATTTATGTTTTTTGTTTACAATTGTAAATAATATATAAAAACATATAAAAATAAGATTTTGTCCTTAATTTTTATTTTATTATTTATAAATTTTGTCATAAAAAAAATAATTTCAATGCAATCGGGACAAAAAAAATAAGACCTCCCTACCCTATTAAAAATCATATTTTTTTTTAATACTGATACAAAAAATTTTAAACATTGCAGGATTTATCAAGTTTAATTTTCTATTCTTTCAAAAATATTATATTAATTTCTTATTTTTGAATTTTAATAATATATAAAATTATGTTTTCTTTTATGCCATTAGCCGAACGACTTAGACCAGCAACATTAGAGCATTTTACAGGACAAAAGCATCTTGTTGGAGAAGGATCTGTTTTACAAAGATTAATTCTTTCAGGAAATATTCCATCAATGATTTTATGGGGACCTCCCGGTGTTGGCAAAACAACACTGGCTCATATTATTTCAAAACAATTAGAGAAACCGTTTTTTAAGTTAAGTGCTATAAATTCAGGTGTTAAAGATATGCGTGAAGTGATTGAAAAATCTAAAAAAATCAATGGGTCTATACTTTTTATTGATGAGATTCATCGTTTTAACAAATCGCAACAAAATTCGCTCTTAAATGCAGTAGAAAAAGGAATAATAACTCTTATAGGTGCAACAACTGAAAATCCCTCTTTTGAAGTCATATCACCTTTATTATCACGTTGTCAGGTTTATATTTTAAAAGAACTAAGTAAAGACGAACTGTTAGGTCTATTGGACTTAGCAATAATTGAGGAGCAGAAACAAAAAGGGAAAATAATAACAATAAAAGAGTATGATGCTTTATTAAGAATATCAGGTGGAGATGCAAGAAAATTATTTAATGCTTTTGAACTGACTGTTGATTCGGAAAAAGAAAAAAACATTACTATTACCAATGAAAAAGTATTAAAATATGTTCAGCAAAATATTGCTATATATGATAAAAAAGGGGAACAGCATTATGATATCATCTCCGGTTTTATTAAATCAATAAGAGGTAGCGACCCTAATGCTGCTGTTTATTGGCTTGCACGTATGATTGAAGGCGGAGAAGACCCGAAATTTATTGCAAGGAGAATGATAATACTTGCATCGGAAGATATTGGCAATGCTAATCCTAATGCTTTGTTATTAGCTAATAATTGCTTTAATGCTGTAAATATTATTGGATATCCAGAATCAAGGATAATACTTTCACAGACAGCAATTTATCTGGCTTGTTCGCCAAAAAGTAATGCGTCATATATGGCAATAAATTCAGCACAGGAGACAATAAGAGCAATAGGGAACCTGCCTGTGCCTCTTGAACTCCGTAACGCCCCGACAAAACTGATGAAAGAAATCGGCTATGGCAAAAATTATAAATATGCTCATAATTATAAAGATAACTTTGCCTTACAGGAATTTTTGCCTGACAAAATTAAAGATAAAAAATTTTATGAACCACAGGATAATGCACAGGAGAATAAAATCAGATTACGGCTTAAATCTCTGTGGAATAAAAAATATAATTATTAAACTGCTAAACTGTTAAATTGCTAAATGGCTTTTGGCTTTTGGCTTTTGGCTTTTGGCTTTATAGTTTTATGGTTTTATGGTTTTATGGTTTTATGGTTTTATGGTTTTATGGTTTTATGGTTAATGAAACAATGATTATAACAAATAAAAATTCAAAATGACTAAAATTTATAATCCATAATTTGTAATTTGTAATCAATTAATAATGAGATAGTTACAAAAATATAAACAAGTTAAACTCCCATGAACCGACGGGTTAACCCGTCGGTTCACACAAAGGAATGACCCGCCTTATGCGGATTAAAAATAAAAAACTATGAAGCAAACTCTTTATTTTAAAAAAATAGATGCTAACAGGATTAAATGCAATTTATGTCCGCATCATTGTATTTTAAAACAAGGAGAGACAGGAATATGCAGAGTAAGAAAAAATATAAATTCCGAGTTATATTCTTTAAATTATGGAAAGATATGCTCTGCTCATTTTGACCCTGTTGAAAAAAAGCCATTATATCATTTTTTCCCCGGTAAAACAATATTATCATTAGGAAGTGTTGGCTGTAATTTGCATTGCAAAAACTGTCAAAATTATGATATATCTCAGTCATCAGTTGAAGAATATCCATATCTAAAAGGATATTCTGTTAAAGAAATAATTAATATAGCCAAAAGTAAGACCGACAATATAGGAATAGCATATACTTATAATGAGCCGACAGTATGGTATGAATATATGCTGGATATTG
>CAZZDX010000067.1:0-12609 GCA_964653185.1 uncultured Bacteroidales bacterium | reverse complement strand
CAAAGCACAAAGTTCATAATTAATAATTTAATAATTATTTTCTAAATTTTAAGTATTTTGAATTTTAGGCATTTTAAATTTCATAATTCATAATTCATATTGATATCCTATTCCAATGATATAAGATTGGACAGGACTATTTACATTAAATTGTTTTTGGAGCATATAAAAAATGTTTAAGTTATTTTTTTTATTAATTTTATAATCAACTCCCAGTGCATAGCGTATTTTATCAAATTCGTTTCCTTCAGGATTATCCAACTGATAGAATGATTCGCAATAAAAAAATGGTGTTACAGGATTTTTTTTGATATTATATTTTAAAGATAGTTTGTTTCTAAGATAGTTTTTTGGCACAGAGCCGTATTCTTCTGAATAAGAGCTAACATATTTTGTTTTGTATTGAGTTCTAAAAGCTAATGCAAAACGTTTTATTTTATTTTTTAGAGTTATACCGGCATAGAAACAATGACGATTGACATAATAATCTTCAATTTTTTGGTTTTTTTCAAAGCGATAGGAGGCAGCGATTCTAATGTTTTTATTTATTTTATAAGATAATCCTAATTCTGAATAGATTTTTTTTGTGTTAGATATGTTTTCATTAAATCTAAATTCCTGTTCAAAAGATGTTTTTAGTTTTTTAGTAATATTTTCTTCAATTTGTATTCCTGTCCATAGTTCCATATCTTCTTCCTGTGCATAAGCCACTGATGAATAGGTAATTATAAATATTATTAGTATCTTTTGTTTAAATAGGCGAATTAGTTGTTTTTTCATTTGTTTGTATTTTTAACAAGTTCAATGTTCAAAATTTCTAATTTTATCAGGCATATTTTTAACAAGTCCAATGTTCAATGTTCAAAGCACAAAGCACTTAATTCATAATTTTAAATTTTATATTTTTTAGGATATTCAAAAAATATTAATTTACCGGTATTTTTTTTAATCATATTCCATTCGGAAATATCAAAACTTATGGCTATAACTCCGCAAGTGGGCATTTTATCAAAATATTTATATGTAAGATAATTTACTAATATAGTAGAAGTCGGATTATGTCCTACGAGCATAACGCTTTGTAAAGAGTCGTCCAAATGCTCAATAATATCAATAATATCTGATATACTTGCATAGTAGATTGTTTTGTCAGTAATAATTTTTTTCTCTTTATCAGAATGGAACATTTCCTGTGCTAAAATATTTGCAGTAGATATGGCTCTGTTTGCAGGACTTGATAAAATAATATCTGGCTTTATATTTTTAGAACCAAGTATTTTTCCAATAATATGAGCATCATTAACACCACTTTTTTTTAATGGACGTTCAAAATCAGATAATGAAGCATCTGCCCAGCTTGATTTTGCATGACGAACAATATACAATATTTTTGTTTTACTGTTATTATTATATTGCTTGGAATTATTGACTTTATTATTACATCCAGTATTCATAAAAAAGCATATTATACATATATAGAATAACAATTTTTTAATAATTTTTTTTGTTTATATTAATGATTATGTGTCAAGTGTCAAGTGTCAAGTTCCCAGTTATTAATTTCAAATTTCAAATTTCAAACTCTAAACTCTAAACTCTAAACTCTAAACTCTAAACTCTAAACTCTAAACTGAAAACTGGAAACTAAAAGTCAGTTATTCGCGTTTTTCTATATAAAGGTCATCAGCAGTTTTTTCCTCATTTTTTATTGTAATGGATACAGATACTGATTTTATTTCTTCACCTGTTATACCGCAATTTATACAGTCAGAATAAGCAAAAATGGTATAATCACCTGTAATTAAGTTGTTAAAAGAATACATTCCATTGGCATCAGTGCGCATATCTTCAAAGTAAATGCTATCCTGATTGTATTTAATATATGTCCGTACCTCAGCGCCGGGATATGTATCAAGCAATTGCCCTATGCCGTTGTATTCTTTTACTATTATTTTTCCTGAAATACTGGCATAACCATCCTGAATATCTATATATTTGGTTAATTCAATATCAGGTGCAGTAGCAGTTTCTTTATTTTTGGATATTTCAGCAGTTACCATCACAGGCGATAAATCGCTTTCACAATTACTGCAATCTTCATAAGCATATATATGATAACTTCCTTTTTGTAAATGTTGAAAGCAATAAGAACCATCATAATAAGAGCGAACATCATTGCCATAAAAATCGTCATCACCATAAATGATATATACTCTTTCGTCTTTTGCCTGTTCTTTACTTACTACATTCCCATTATGGTCAGTAAGCAAATAATAAACGGTTCCTTTTATTTCACTTTTTCCGCCCATACCTTCATCTTTTTCGCAGGCAACAAAAAATAATAAAAAGGATAAAAAGACAATAATATTAAATTTTTTCATTGGTTATTGGTTTAAATGGTATAATTAAAAAAAAAATAAAAATATAAAGCAAATTTAAAAATTAATTTTAAATTTGCTTTATAACTACAAAAATTATGTATTTTAAATTTTTTTTCTTATATATATTTTTTCTTCTCCATACGTTAACACTTTCTGCTCAATGGTCTATAAGCGAATCTAATTTTCCACAGGCAAATACTTCTTACGAGCATTATTATTGTTTTTATAATTCTATAGGAAATGTCGGTACCGGACAAAATTTTGATTTTTATAATGCTTTTATATGGACTTCCGATACATTAAATTATCTTGATCCTGCCATTACTTCATTTTATTCATTATATCCTTTGGCAAGTGTGGCAACTTTTACGCCCGGTAATGTTTTAACATATAAATATTTTACAAATGATACATCAGCATACCGTGGCATAGGTGTTGTGCTTATTGGTGACTTTGGTGGCGGATGGGATACTTTGTATGGTTTTAATCATCCTGATTATACTGATACCTTGCTCTCAACCGATTATACGTATAGTCATAATGAAACGGAAATTTCAAAAATTTATATAAATAGTGGTATTCTGGATGTAATATTAACAGAAATTAAAATTATTAATGTAGATGCTTCAGGCGACTTACAAACGCCTTTTAATTATTTTAGCAATACAATGCGGGTAAAAAGAATTACCTATAAATATGATTCTGTTTTTGTTATTGGTGTATTTAATTCGGCAAACCTTGATACATTATATGATTATCAGTTTTTTGTCCCTAATGTTCGCGGACCTGTGGTAATGTTCCATACTAATGCAATAGATACTGTTCAATATGTAGAGATTATCAAAAATCCGGAGATGATAAACGGTTGTACTGACCCAAATGCACAAAATTTTAATCCGATTGCAAATATTGATGACGGCTCATGCTATTATTGTCAGGACTTTAATATATCCATAACAAATGATACGGGAATTTGTATAGGCAATGCCCTGACACTTTCAGTTCAGGGTGGCTTTTCTTATTTGTGGTCAACAGGTGATACAACTCCTTGTATCTCAGTTATTCCCGACACTTCAAGAGTTTACAGTGTGTATGTAAGCGATACATCTAATAATTGCTGGGAAATGGCTTCGGTTGCTGTTGAAGTATATTTTCCTGTTAGTGCTGACTTCTGGATTGATGTATTAAATCCATCTGTTTCTGATACTATTCGTTTTGTTAATCTTTCTCAAAATGCAATGCAATATTTCTGGGATTTTGATGCTCCTGTTAATACAGATACCAGTACACAAGAAAATCCTTTGTATAAGTATGCAACAGAGGGAACAAAAAACATAATGCTTATTGCTTCAAATTTATGTTTTGCCGATACAATATATCATTCATTATTTGTTGCTACTGATATTAATGAACAAAGTGTGGTAAAAAATATTGACATTTATCCCAATCCCGGCAGCATAAAAAATGCAACACTTTCTTTTTACCTTGAAAACAGCGACAAAGTAAACGTGTCTCTTACAGATATAACCGGAAAAAGATATACTTTGACAGATAATACACATCTTACTATGGGAGAGCATCACATGAAATTAAGAGATTTCCTTTATGATTTACCAGAAGGATTGTATATTGTAAAAATAGAAATAAACGGAAAAAAATATATGAAAAAATGGTTGATATTAAAGTGAAAATGTATATATTATACTAAAAAGAAATGCCTACGAATAATTAATGACAACTAATGACAGTGAGCGTAGCGAACAAATGACTATGAATGACTTAATGATTATTAAACAAAATATAACCACGAAAAGTATAATAAAAAAATATCCTGATAATTAAAAGGTTTGACTAAATTTGTCAAAAACAATTCTGTCATAATGAAAACATTCGGTGAAATAATACGGGAAGAACGTAAAAAAAGAGGATTATACTTACGTCAGGTTGCGGCAGCAACAGATATTGACCATGCAATTATTAGCAAGTTTGAAAAAGGAGAACAAAAACCGACAAAAGAACAGGTATTACGTTTTGCGAAATTTTTTGAACTAAAAAAAAACTTACTAGTCATTGCATGGCTGAGCGACCGTATAGTTTATGATTTAAAGGAAGAAGAATTAGCAAGCCAGGCCTTAAAAGTTGCAGAAGAAAAAATAATCTATCAAAGACAACCTAAATTGAGCAGGACAGATATTAAGTTAAAAATAAAAAATTATTTTAAAAACGAAATCCGTGTTATCAGAGCGTGGATATTTGGCTCTTTTGCCCGTGAAGAAGATGAGTTTTTTAGTGATATTGATTTGATGATTGAGTTTGATAAAAAAAAATCAATTTCTTTACTTGATTTAGCAGATATACAATTTAAACTTGAAAATATAACCGGAAAAAAGATTGATATTGTGGAAAAAGGATATATTAAACCTTTTGCATGGGAAAATGTAAAAAATGACTTAAAACTTATATATGGATAAATATAAAATAACCAATCAACTAAGATTAGAACATATTTTAGATGCTATTGAAAAAATTGAACATTATTGTAAATCTGCTGATTTAAATAAATTTCTGGAAAATGAAATGTTGCATGATGCAATATTGCACCAATTTATGATAATAGGTGAATCTATTTCTAATATTGACAATGACGTTTTGTATAAATATAATTATCCATGGCACTTACCTCGTTCATTCAGGAATTTTATTGCACATGAATATTTTGGAATAAATTTGGAAAAAGTATGGAATACTGTAAATATTGATATACCTGTTTTAAAAAAAGCAATAAAAAATATTATTGAAAAAGAATTTTAGCTTTTTATCTATATAATTCCCTAAATTTATGTTAATAAAAACACAAATCCAAAAATATCTGTTATTGTTTTGTATGATTTTACTTATGCATCCCTCTTTGTTTGCACAGGTTTACATCAATGAAGTATGTTCTAAAAACAGTAATATCCTTATGGACGAAGACGGAGAATATCCTGACTGGATAGAACTGTATAATGCAGGGAATATGCCTGTTAATATTCAGGGATATGGCTTAAGTAATACCATTGAAGATATTGCAAAATGGACATTTCCTGATTTAACAATTGCTCCGCAATCTTATTTAACTGTTTTTGCTTCGGAAAAAGACAGAAAACAATTTATTGACCACTGGGAAACTGTAGTAGATGCTTCCGGTCAATGGAAATACTTTGTGCCTGCTTCTCCGCCTCCTCCCAACTGGCGAAGTTTAGATTTTGATGATTCTCCATTGCCACAAGGAAACGGAGGCATCGGATATGGTGACGGCGATGACAATACTGTTCTGCCACCTCCTTTGCTTACTTTGTATATGAGAAAAATTTTTAACGTAGTTGATACTTCTGAAATAGTAAGCGCTATTTTACATATTGATTATGACGATGGTTTTGTGGCTTATCTTAACAATGTAGAAATAGCCCGTGCCAATGTAGGCGTAGAGGGAACACCACCGGAATTTGACGACAAAGCATATATTGAACATGAAGCACAAATGTATCAGGGCGGATTACCTGAAAGATATTACATTAAAAAATCATTTTTAAAATCTATTTTGCAAAATAATAATAATGTGTTGGCTATTGAAGTGCATAATATTGATTCTATGTCTTCTGATTTAAGTGCAATTCCGTATCTGTCATTTGCCATTAATACATCGTCTTCCAATTATTTGCCAACGCCTTCCTGGTTTGAAGTGAGCACTGCCTCATTGCATACTAATTTTGCATTATCTCAAAACGGAGAGACAGTTTATCTATCCAATGCTTCATCATCATTAATTGATCATCTTACATATTTTTATATGGAAAAAGATAACAGCATTGGACGTCAACCTGACGGAACAGGGTCTGTTGTTTTGTTTGGAGAACCCACACCTACTGCAAGTAACAACTTATCACAGACATATACAGGATATGTCTCTGACCCGATTTTTTCTCTTTCCCCGGGTTTTTATACTTTAAGCCAACTATTAAGTATTACCGATACCTTATCAGATATTTCCATTTATTATACAACTGATGGCAGTGAACCGTTACAGACCGACAACCTGTTTGATTCTCCTGTTATAATTGATTCAACCTTAGTTATTAAGGCAAAGGCATTTGATAATACAGGTGCTTTGCTTCCGAGCAATACAATTATAAATACATATTTTATAAATGAGTCAATTACTTTGCCTGTAGTTTCTTTAAGTACAAATCCTGATAATTTATGGGACTGGAATACAGGAATATATATAAAAGGTCAGTATGCTGATAGCATTGTTCCGTTTTTTGGAGCCAATTTCTGGCAGGACTGGGAAAAAGAGGGCTATGTAGAGTATTTTGACAAACAAAAAAATCTTGGTTTTGAACAAAATATAGGCATGAAAATAGCAGGAAATTATTCACGTTCCAATCCACAAAAAAGTTTTAAATTAATAGCAAGAGGAAAATACGGGGAAACTAGTATTGATTACAAATTTTTTACGGATAAGGATATATACAGTTTTAAACAAGTGGTATTAAGAAATGCCGGAAATGACTGGAACAGTGCACATTTTCGTGATGCATTAATGCATATACTTTGCCTTAAAAAAACTAATATTGATGTTCAGGAATATCAGCCCTGTGTATTGTTTTTAAATGGCAAATACTGGGGCGTTTATAATATAAGAGAAAAAATTAATGAACACTATATTGCTGACAATCACGGCATAGACCCAAAAAATGTTGATTTGTTGCAATACAATGGCGCTGTAATGTGTGGAACCAATGATGATTATATTCAACTATACCTGTTTGTTACATCCAACAATATGGCTGATTCAAGTATTTTTTCAGTGGTAGAAAACTGGATTGACCTTGACAACTTTATTGATTATTTTGCTGCAGAAACATATTCTGATAACTGGGACTGGCTTGTGAACAATGTGCGCTACTGGCGTGATAATCAGCAGGCAGGTAAGTGGCGGTATATTTTGTGGGACGTGGACTTAGGACTCGGTGCGACATGGTCATTTAATTTCAACAGTTTAGATACCAACCTTGCAAAATTTTATGATGCACAATCTATTATAATGAGTCGTCTGTTGGATAATATTTCTTTTCGCCATCGTTTTATCAATCGCTACGCTGACCTTTCAAACACTTTGTTTATGCCGGAGAGTATAAATCGCTATATCACGGTCTTTAGAGATACATTAGACCCTGAGATGCCACGGCAATTTGCACGATGGGGAAATGGATTTAATAATCCCGAATGGGGAATATCAGGTCATGGGACATACGATAACTGGAAAAATTTTAATGTTCCGCAAATAAGAATGTTTGTAAATAATCGTCCGCAATTTGCTCGTGATCAGATACAGGCAGAATTTAATTTAAAAAAGCAGGTTTCTGTCACGTTGAATGTTTATCCGGCAAAAGCAGGCAAAATTTTGATTAATACTATTATACCGGATTCTTTTCCATGGGCAGGAATTTATTACGACAGCGTGCCTGTTACCATTACAGCCATTCCAAATCCCGGTTATGAATTTGCTTTCTGGCAATCTGACTTGCTTTATCCTTTGCCTGAGACCAACTTATGTCTAAATGTGTATTTAGATACCAACGATGTTTTTACTGCTTATTTTATGGGCAGTCCTGATACAATACGTATCTGTTTTAGTGAAATCAATTATAATTCTGCATCATCGTGGGATGCCGGCGACTGGGTGGAACTGTATAATTATGGGAATATAGATGTGGATATTTCCTGCTGGACGTTTAAAGACAAATATGGCTATCATAAATTTGTTATTCCTGAAAATACAATACTTGAAAAAGGAAAATACCTTGTCTTGTGCCAGGATACAGCAAAGTTTAAGATGTTTTATCCAAATATAAGTAATGTTTTAGGACCTTTTTCTTTCGGACTTTCAAGTATTGACGAGCAGTTGCATTTTTATGATGCTTATGGCAATGAATACCTGAATGTGCAATATACAAGTGCTTTGCCTTGGCCTCAGGGAGCTGACGGCAACAGTTATACATTAGAGCTGATAGATGCCTGGACCAATTACAATGAGCCATATAATTGGTTTCAGGGTTGTATGGGTGGTTCACCCGGAGGACCGTTTGTCCCATGCGATATATCAATTAAGGAAGAAGAAGAACCACCACTTACATCAGTAAATGCAAGAGCATTTCCCAATCCTTTTAAGCAATCGTTTACATTAATGCTCCAGTTGAATGATGATGCAGTTGTCCAAATAGATTTATATGACATATATGGTCGTTTGATACATTCCAAGGCACCTTGTTCTTTCAGCGCCGGCTCTCATTTTATTCATTTGGACTTTTCTAAGTTTACTGCTGGTATGTATATTTGTAAAGTGATTGCAGATAAGAGAGTAAAAAATATTTTGTTACAGAAAGTGGAGTGATAGAAGTCCCCTTTATAGTAAGAGTGAAAACTTCCATTTTTTTAATCCTTTCATTAAATATTTTATAGAGCTAACGGCTAAATCAGTGACGCTGTTTTTCGCATCCGCTGAATTTATTTGTTCGGCTTTGCGGCGCTATTACTATATTTAAAATTTCATTACTGTTAGACGTTTTATGCAGTAAAAGTTATCAATTTTTCATTAATATGTTCATAGAGTTCAACGCATTTTTCATAAGCTTGCAAAATTGTCTTTTCTCCAAAAGCATCATCGTTGGATACGTTACATACTCCATGTTTTGTAAAATACCACCATGACCAGTCGCTACGCACTTCTTCCGGATATACACCAAAAATCTTTTCTAACTTATCAAAATATTTTTTAGCGTATTCCATCGGAATAGCCGCAAAGATTTCTATATTGTAATTATTTTTATCTAAAAATAATTTGATATGTACATTTTGAATTTTCCACTTTTTATTCCAAATTTGTAATTCTGTTTTAATACCTCGGTATGGGTAAGAAAGCGTCTGTATTACATTTTCATTTCCCGAATATTTATCTTTGATTTTCCTATAATAGTCAGTCTCCATACTCGATAAATCAGGCAAATTATTAATCAAGTGTTGATATGCTTTTGGATATTTCTTGTAAATCTCCATGCAAAGTTTATTTATTTCGGTATCACCCACGATATCCTCTTTCAAATGAATTATTATCTGATTTAAAAATGACTTAATGTCTCCATCTACTTTTCCCACTACATTCTCTGTAATAGCAAGAATATCATTATATGATGCGAGAAGAATAGATGTGTGTTTATGTTTCCTATTTGCGGTCTCAGGTTTTTTACCATCTGGTGTTAAAAAAACTAACAAGTATCTATCGTATTTTGGATATAATTGAGGAAGTTTATCTTGATAATCGCTGATTTGCTTGGGTCTTTCAGTGTTATCAATTTTATTTTCTATAGCGATAATAGTCTTTTTTTCTGGAAAATCAATCACTATATCTATCGCATCCTGTTCTCTATGAATAATTATTTTTTCTTCCAATAAGGAAATAATATCTGATAAATTAAGATTTTCACCTGAAAAAAGATTAAGGGAATGAATTCTATTTATAAATTCATTAAGAAATAAATTCCCTAATCCATGAGGATTTTGTGGAGTTAAGAGGTTTGAGATAATATTGGAATGGACTAACTCTTTCTTTTGTATTTTCATTAATTTAAAAATGTTAAACTTTTCACTATATTTCACAAGATCCTGATATTCTTTACTAAAATACAATCTCTCAATTTCTTGTTTTATTGACTTTGAAGTTTCTGACATATTTTGTACCGCATTTGAATGATGAAGCCGAACTACACACTATACTGCAATATCGCAGTATAGTATTCATTAGAATTTTATTAAACTACTTGATATATCAAAAGTTCCATTTCGTCCCAACGCGTCTCCACATTAAGTAAAAAAAAATTTTCAACCGTCCTCGGCGGATAAATAGTCAATTAGTCCTTGATACAGCGTACCGAAAGGCTGTTCGCCTTAGAGTACGCGATACGGCCAACCTGCGTGTTCGTGTAATACAAGGTTCGTAGCCACGCACTCGCCCAACTCTCCGTAGAAGACCACAAGTACGTGTAGTAACTGCGATCTGTGTAATAACCATCCAAGTCGCGACAACCCGAAGGGCCTATATCAAGACCTGAATTATCAAAATGAGAATCGCCTGTTAAATCGTCTTCAGTCCAGTTTTGGTCCGTAACATTTCCTGCCATATCACTACCTTCACTATTAGTACCTCTCCATTCCATTGTAGATTCATCATAAAGAAACTCAGTAGTACAATCACTACCACCGTTATCACTACATATCTGCCTCTCAAGTTGTGTCCATTCATAATGTGAAGGAATATGCCAGTCATTAGGACAAATACCCTGAACATGAGTTGAACATTCCGGCTGTGACGAACCTGTTCCATTACAACTTGCGGATCCATTCATTGCTGCTTCCCATTGATACAATAAACCAAGAGTAGTTGCTGATGAACAATCTTCTCCGTTGCTTGAAGTATTAGGAGGACAGGAATAATAAGCAGTGCTGATATCATCCCAACCAGAAGCACCATGGGCAATAGGCCCTTTTGTAATAACAGAATTATTAGGGTATTTTGTTGTTCGCATATTCTCTTTAAGCCAGCATTGTGAACCTATAGAAACTGTATGATATGTATGACCATCTACATCATCAACTGTGGAAGTGCCGCAGGTGAAGCAGGCAGAGGTTGTTTGATTTAAGGTAGTGGAAGAAGAATGACCGCAATCATTGTATGCCCACACATATCTTGTGTATGCTGTATTACAGGTAAGATCATTTTCTGTCTTGCTTATATTTATAGTCATATCTGTCGCTGTGCTATAGTTATTGGTAGTATTCCATTTATAACCTATTGCTCCTGTAACAGTGTTCCAGTTCCAGACAATTTGTGTTTGTGAAGGTGTGTGAGTTCCTGCGGTTGGAGCAGAAGGTGCTGTATTTACAGTAATAGCATAATTTGATGATGCAGTCCCGTTACCGCAACCATTGGTTCCGTAAACTGTTAAGTTGCCTGATGTGGCACTGTCGGAAAAATCGGCTGTGATGGAATTAGTGTTTGTTCCTGTGGCAATAGTAAAGCCAGTTCCGGTGTAAGTCCACACATAACCGGTGGCACCTGTAATAGCACCGACAGAATAAGCAACACCGCTCTGACTTTGGCAGACAGATGTTGTGCCAGAGATTGCACCCGGTGTAGCAGGACAGGAAATAATTTCAACATATTTGGCAATTGTAGAATATGGAGGCAAACATAAACTATCGGTTATTAAAAGGCGATAATAAGCTGATGTGCTTGGGTAAATTATATAGCTAAGCGTGTCGGCACCTTGTATATCTATCCAGTTTATACTATCCGTAGATTTTTGCCATTGCACTTCGCCTGCTGTATAATCCAGTGCATTCAACAATATTGAATCTCCCTCACAATATGAATATGTTTGTGCTTTTGTTGTGTATGAAAAAATTGTAATCAAGAAAATTAATAAAATAAACGTTGTTTTGTATTTTGTAGTAATCATAACTATTAGTTTTAAAAATTTAAAAATTAAAAAACAATGAATTTTTTTTGATAGCTTGTGTTTCTGCCTTTTATACTGAGAATGTAAATTCCTTTTGAAAGTTTTTCAACATTTATACCGAGGTACTTTTTGTCAGTCCCTGTTTTGATTTTCGAAAAAAACTTTTTACCGTAAACATCATATATGTCTATTTGATAGTTATTAAAACCATCATCAAATTCAATAAAAAGTATGTTTTGAACAGGATTGGGATATAGTTTCAAAGGGGTTTTTGTGGACAAGTTTGATTTTATTCCTATGTTGGGACATTCGGGAATGGTAAAATTAATGGTATCTTGTGATAACAAATGTCCTGAGATAAAAAGCAATAAAACGAAAAGTAAATATTTTTTATTCATAATGTTGATATTTAATTGGTTGATATTTAATTATTATGTTTGCAAAGATATAATTTTTTTTTGTAATTACTCACCCGCAAATATAAAATAAATTGTCATCTTTCATTTTGCGGTTTACACTTTTTTTAAACTCTGAAAGAGTTTAATATGAATAACCATAGATACAATCTATGGTTAACAATAGACGATTGACAAACAACCCTGAAAGGGTTGAACCCCTTCGGGGTTCTCTCTCTCTATATAGTATTTTTTTACCACGCATTTTATACGTGG
>CAZZDX010000066.1:0-12702 GCA_964653185.1 uncultured Bacteroidales bacterium | reverse complement strand
CTGGAGAGGAGATGAACATAACAAACAGCTGACACGTATTTATGGAATCACATTTCCAAAGCAAAAAGAATTAACAGAATATCTTGAACTACTTGAACAAGCTAAAAAGCGGGACCATCGTAAAATAGGAAAAGAATTGGAATTGTTTACTTTTTCCAAAAAAGTAGGCATTGGATTACCTTTGTGGTTACCAAAAGGAGCGCAACTCAGAGAACGACTTGAAAATTTTTTGAAAAAAATTCAAAAACAAGCAGGATATTTGCCTGTGATCACTCCACATATAGGTGGCATAGAGTTATATAAGACATCAGGACATTATGAAAAATATGGAAAAGAGTCATTTCAACCTATTAAAACACCAATTGAAGGCGAAGAATTTTTATTAAAACCTATGAACTGTCCTCATCATTGCGAAATATATAAATACAAACCACGCTCTTATAAAGATTTACCTATCAGATATGCTGAATTTGGAACTGTTTACAGATATGAACAAAGTGGAGAAGTTCACGGACTTATAAGAGTAAGAGGTTTTACACAGGACGATGCACATATATTCTGTACCGCTGACCAGTTAAAAGATGAATTTAAAAATGTTGTTGACCTTGTGTTTCAAATTTTTAAGACGTTTGATTTTAAGGACTTTATCACACAAATTTCATTAAGAGATCCTAAAAATAAACAAAAGTATATAGGAACAGATGAAAACTGGGAAAAAGCTGAACAGGCAATATTAGAGTCAATAAAAGAGAAAGCGATTAATGCTGACATTAAATATGGAGAAGCTGCTTTTTATGGACCTAAGTTGGACTTTATTGTTAAAGATGCAATAGGTAGAAATTGGCAGTTAGGGACTATTCAGGTTGATTATAATCTACCGGAACGTTTTGAATTGGAATACATAGGCAAAGATAACAAAAAGCATCGTCCTGTAATGATTCACCGTGCTCCTTTTGGCTCTATGGAAAGATTTATAGCAGTATTAATAGAACATACCGCAGGAAAATTTCCTCTATGGCTTACACCGGACCATGTTATTATTTTACCAATAAGTGAAAAATATCATAATTATTCAAAAAAAGTTTTGAGTTTGCTAAATAATTACGATATTCGCGCCATTATTGATAACAGAAACGAAAAAACAGGAAGAAAAATCCGTGATGCAGAGTTGGAAAAAATCCCGTATATGATCATATTGGGAGAAAAAGAAGAAAATACTAATACTGTATCTGTGAGAAGACAAGGAAAAGGAGATTTAGGAATTTTTTCTATTGAAAATTTTGTAGAAATTATTAATAAAGAAATTGAGAAATCGTATAATAAATAATAGATTTTATTACAAATTTAATAAAAAAATGTAATTTTGCAAAATGTAAATTTCGTATTTATCTGATAAATATATAAAAGATTATATATTTATTAATAAGTAAAGGTGGCTTAACCAATTAAAACAACAACCAAAAATATAAGGAGGAACATAATATAGCAATTTTATATAATTATAGGGGAAGAAGAAATCCCAAAATGAGAAAAGACAAATACAGAATCAACAAAGGAATAGATACTCCTGTTGTTCGTGTTGTTGGTGATAGTATAGAACCAAAGATATATTCAATAAATGATGCTCTTAGATTAGCAGAAGATTTAGGACTTGACCTTGTTGAAATATCACCAAAAGCAAATCCGCCTGTATGTAAAATAATGGAATATAAAAAGTTCCTTTATGAACAAAAAAGGAAAGAAAAGTTAATAAAATCTAAAACCTCAAAAGTTGTTGTAAAAGAGCTAAGGTTTGGACCAAATACTGATGAACACGATTTTAATTTTAAGTTAAATCATGCTATAAATTTCTTAAAAAAAGGATTTAAAGTTAGATCTTATGTATTCTTTAAAGGTCGTTCAATAGTTTATAAAGACCAAGGTGAAATAATTTTACTTAAATTTGCACAAAAACTTGAAGAATATGGTAAAGTTGAACAATTACCAAAATTAGAAGGTAAAAGGATGATTATGACAATTTTACCAAAAAAAAAATAAATAACTCATTAAAAATTAAAAATAATGCCAAAAATGAAAACCAAAGCCAGTGCTAAAAAAAGATTTACCCTAACAGGAACTGGTAAAATAAAAAGACATCATGCTTATAAAAGTCATATATTAACCAAAAAGTCAACAAAGCAAAAACGTAATCTTGGTTATAGCACAATAATTGACAAAGCTGATAAAAAAAATATAAAAAAAATGCTTTGTATATAACATTTGAAGTTGGATGTTCTTAAATATGTAAAACAAGATTCTTAATTAAAAATCAAAAAAAAAATATTTTAATAGGTATATCTCTATATCATACGATATACACAGTAAATTACAATCAACATTAACATATAATAAATAATAATCCGCATAATGCGAATTTGAATATTAACTTGTTTTTAGCCAAAAAAGATTTTGTGATAACAAAACGCTAAAACAAAAAAAATAAAACTATGCCAAGATCAACAAATTCAGTAGCATCTCGCCAAAAAAGAAAAAAAATCCTTAAACAAACAAAAGGACAATTTGGCAGAAGAAAAAATGTATGGACAGTAGCAAAAAATGCTTATGAAAAAGGCATGTGCTATGCATATCGTGATAGAAGAACGAAAAAAAGAACTTTTAGACGACTTTGGATATCACGTATTAATGCAGGAGTAAGACAATATGGAATGTCTTATTCTGAATTTATGGATAAGATACATAAAAAAAAAATAAATATTAATCGTAAAACACTTGCAGACCTTGCAATGAATAATCCACAATCTTTTAAAGCTATTGTAGATTCTGTTAAATAAATTCTCTATGTTTTTTTATAAAAAAATTCATTAGTGTCTGTTTATAATCTTGTGTGACTTTTTATTATACACCTCGTTGAAACGAGGTGTTAATGATATAAAAATATAAAACCAACATTATGAACAGACATTAATTAATTCCTAAGTTTATATTAATTATGATACAAAGAATTCAATCGCTTTTTTTATTTATCGTATTTATTGCCGGAATATGTTTATTCTTTTTACCTGTTGCTTTTTATTCTTCTGATATGTTATTCTGTAAGTTTAATATTACAGGAATAACACAAATCAACGGACAACCTCAAAATTTGCCTAATACCATACCTCTTATTATTTTTACAATTATAATGACTGTATTTCCATTTATTATAATATTTTTATACAAAAACCGACCTTTACAAATGAAACTTTGCAGATTGTGCATAATAATTAACGTTTTATTTATTGCTATTATTTTTTGGTATGCTGATATTATTGAAAAAAACCTATGTGTAGATTCTATTTATAAAACAGGTGCGTTTTTGCCTTTATTAACACTTATCTTTTTATTTCTTGCCAATATGTCTATCCGTAAAGATGAAAAAATAATCAAATCTGCTGACAGATTACGATAATATACTTTTAACTAAATTCTTTATTCATAAATTTAAAGTATCAAGACACAAGTTCAAAGTTCAAAGTTCAAAGTTTCAAGGTTCAATGTATCAAGTATCAAGATTCCAATTTCCAATTTATTTATTAATCAACAATTCGTAATCCGTAATTCACAAAAACTATTTTTTTAGCTCAATTATTTCAAAATCCTTTATTTCATTTATATCAATAGTAAATCTGACAAGAGTTATTACTTTGTGTATGCCATATTTACCAGCAGCACCGGGATTAACATGAAGTAGATTTAGTTTCTTATCATATATAACTTTCAATATATGCGAATGTCCTGATATAAAAAGTTTTGGCGGATTTAATTTTATCTTTTCTATGACCTCGGGTGCATATCTTCCCGGATAACCGCCTATATGTGTCATCCATACATCTACTTTTTCACACATAAAACGCAAATTTTTAGGATATACTGCTCTTACATCATAACCGTCAATATTTCCATAAACAGCTATTAATGGTTTAAACTCGTTTAGCTTATCAGCAAGTCCAATATTACCTATATCGCCAGCATGCCATATCTCATCACAATTTTTAAAACATTCAAATATTTTATTATGAAGATAATTATGCGTATCTGATAATAGCCCTATTTTTGTCATTATTTAAAATTTTATAATTTTACAAATTTAAAAATTATACAATAATAATATATTATATCAGTTATAAAATAAGAAATACTTAATCAGGCAGTTGCCTGATTAGGCATTTTTAGTATTAAATAACATAATAAAATATTATACAAAATGGGACATTATAAAATAACACTGGTAATATTAATACTTTTAATAATAGCAGGACTTTATGGCGTATTTAAAAAGGCAAATGAAAAAGGTTGGAAAGCTTTTATACCTATTTATAATTTATATATATGGTTAAAAATAATAAAAAAACCTATGTGGTGGTTTATTTTCCTTGCTACCCCTTTTATAAATGTTTTTATGATAATGCTAATGTCTGTTGAGATATTAAAATGTTTTAAAAAATCTACAATCCTTGATGAGATTCTTGGCGCTTTATTTCCTTATATATACATTCCATATTTAGCTTTCAGCAAAAAAGAAAAATATACAGATCCTGATAAAATACCTGAAATAAAAAAAACTGTTGCAAGAGGATGGATTGATGCTATCTTGTTTGCTGTTGTAGCTGCCAGCATAATACGAACTTTTATGATGGAAGCATATACTATCCCTACTTCTTCTATGGAAAAATCTTTGCTTGTCGGCGATTTCCTGTTTGTGAGTAAGATGAATTATGGACCAAGAGTACCGAATACTCCTATTGCTTTCCCTTTTGTGCATCATACATTGCCTCTTACAAAATATACAAAATCATACCTGCAATGGTTCAAATTACCCTATTATCGTTTTTGGGGATTTGAAAAAATTAAAAATAATGATGTAGTGGTCTTTAATTATCCTGACGGTGATACTGTTGCTCTAAAAAAACAAAATGTAAGCTATTATGCTCTGATAAGAGAACTTGGCAAAGATATAGTATGGAATGATGAACGCGACTTTGGCGATATTGTAGCCCGACCTGTTGATAAAAGAGAAAATTATATAAAACGTTGTATTGGAATTGCAGGCGATACATTAAAAATTATTGACAGACAGGTATATATAAATGGTAAGCCCGCTCACAATTTTGAAACTATGGAATGCAATTATGATGTTATAACTGATGGTATGCCTTTGAATCCTAAAATTATTGAAAAATTAAATATTACTGATGGCGGACCTACTATGGAATATGGACATTTTGTCTATTCATTAACAAAAAAAACAGCAGATAAGTTAAGAAAATTTAAAAATGTTGAACTTGTAAAATCACGACTTAAACCTAAGGGTCTTTATTATAATCAGATATTCCCTTATGACTCTGCAAATTTTAAATGGAACGAAGATAATTTCGGACCTGTATATATTCCTAAAGCAGGTGTTACAATACCTGTAAGCATAAAGAATATATCTTTATATAAAAGAATTATTGATGTTTATGAAAATAATGTTCTTGAAATTAAACAAGACAAAATTTATATAAATGGAAAACAAGCTGATAAATATACTTTTAAGATGAATTATTACTGGATGATGGGAGACAATCGTCATAATTCAGCTGACTCACGATTTTGGGGATTTGTCCCCGAAGACCATATAGTAGGAAAAGCTTTGTTTGTATGGCTGTCATTAGACAAAGAGAAATCATTTCCTGATAAACTGAGATGGCACAAAATGTTTAGAACTGTAAAATAATAATATATACTATACTCTGCTCTGCTTCGTAATAATTTGAGCTAATTTATCAGGCAGTTGCCTGAAAACAATTATAATTTTAACATATAGTCATTAATTGTCATTAGTAGTCATTAACAATAAATGACGGCGAAGCCAAATGACAGTGAAAGAAGCGAACAAATGACTATTAATGACGATGAAGTCAAATGACCCCAGTAAAATAACCTGATAAATCAGAATTTTACGGGGCGGGCTATAAATGACAAAGTATATTCACAAATTATATCCTTAAAAATGACATTAATAAGAATTACAAAAAAGTTTGAATTTGAAATGGCTCACGCCTTACTGGGCTATGACGGACCTTGTAAAAATATTCACGGACATTCATACAAATTATATGTTACAATAATTGGTAATCAAATTACAGATGTTAATTCACCAAAAAATGGAATGGTAATAGATTTTTTACAACTAAAATCAATTGTCAAAAATTGTATTATTGCTCAGTTTGACCATTCACTGGTATTAAATAAAAAAATTACCAATGAAATAATAAAAAATAATAAAAAACCATTTGGAAACTTAATATTATTACCTTATCAGCCAACATGCGAAAATCTTATTATTGATTTTGCCAACAGAATTAAAAAGAAATTACCTGATAATGTAAAACTTTTTAGCTTAAAACTAAAAGAAACAAACTCTTCTTATACTGAATGGTATGCAGATGATAATAAGTAAAGAAATTGTAATTAATTTTAATCACTTTTTGTTTTTAATTAAAAAAAATAAAATATCTTTGCAATCTTAATGGTATAATTCTTGTTATTATAATCAATAATTAATAATCTTAAAAACTAAAACAAAATATTATGAAAAAAATAATCTTATCAACGCTTATCATAGCAACAATTTTTCTCTTTGCTATAAATAATTCTTATGCACAAAAGAAAAAAGATTTTAAAGGAATAATAACATATAATATTACCTATAAAGGTGATATAGATCCGGCTACACTTGCCCAGCAACCAAAAGAAGTAACTATTAAAATATTAGACAATAAACAAAAAATGGAGATAATTTCAGGTCCGGCTGTTATTACAACTATCATAGATGGAGACAAAAAACACTCTGTTATGCTGTTTGATGTTATGGGACAAAAATTTGCTGTTAAATTAGAACAAAAAGATATTGAAGAAAAATTAGAAGAAAATCCTAAACTAACAATTAATTATCTTGACGAAACAAAAACTATTGCAGGATATACTTGTAAAAAAGCCGAAGTCATAACAAAAGAAGAGGACTCAGAAGAAGAAAATAAAATTACCGTTTACTATTCAGAAGATATTGGCGCAAATGCTGATATAAACTATGGAAGTCAATTTAACGGATTAAAAGGATTTCCTCTTGAATATGTAACTAGTACTAATGATATGGAAATAACATTTTCCGCCAGTAAAATTGAAAAAAAGAAAATCAAAGATACAGAGTTTTTAATCCCCAGTGATTTTAAAGAAGTTACACAAGACGAACTACAAGAAATGTTTGGCGGCGGAGAATAATCTCTAAAAAATTAAATCCATATCGTCTCAATAATTACTGATAAACCCTGTAGGAAATCTTTCCAACGGGGTATAAAATCCAAACTTCAAAATAAATCCCAAAACCGAAATCCCAAATAGTTATTGAGCGAAGCCGAAATAAAAAATCAGATGACTGCGAAAGAAAATCATAATTTCGCATGCCTTTTGGATTTTCTTACTATAGATTTATCTTTTTAATTTTAAATTTTTATCAAAGTTACCATTCGTTTTTGAGAGAATACTTAAATCCATTATAAAATCCTTTTGCAGAGCAGACAAAAACTTCAATTATACTAATCGTAAATAAATTAAATAGTAGTGGTAATAATGTATATAAACTTAAATTTTATACTGCTACTGCCACTGCTCTCATCCTATATTTATTCTATAATTTTTTTACCTTGCCTGTATAAAACAAAGTTATTTTATGTAAGTTTGTAAGTTTTTATATTTTCCCATTGTAATATATGTTTAAAATGTCAATAAAAAGAAATAATTACAAAAAAAACTTACGGAAAGAAAAAAAAGAATTTAATTTCTTTTCAAAATCATTTAAAGGGCTGTCAAACTTTATTAAAAATGACAAGACGCATAAAGTTACAGGTTTATTTTTTATAACGTTATCTGTATTTTTACTTATCGCCTTTACATCTTATCTCTATACATGGAAATTTGATGACGCAATGGATACCTCAAGCAAAGCTAGCAACCTAATGGGGAAATTGGGCTTTTTAATTTCTTTTTATATTATAAAAAATGGATTTGGCATTGCTTCATACCTGTTTGTTCTAATATTATTTGTTACAGGATTTAAATTATTTTTTAATATAAAATTACTATCTGTATGGAAAACATATAAATACTCTTTCTTTACTCTTATCTGGCTTCCTGTTGCATTACATTATCTATTTTATAATGAAAAATATCAAATGTTTAGTGGAGTATTTGGCTATGAAGTAAATATTTGGATGAAAAATATTTTTGGGAAACCAGGAACAGGACTGTTACTTCTTTTTATTCTTATAAGTTTCCTCATAATTACTTTTAATATACATAAATTGTTTAAAAAAAAGGATGTTGACATACAAAATCCAATTGATTTTACTACTAATTTTGATGAAATAAACCATGAAACCATTATTGAACAAAACTTAAATGAAGAACCTTTGGAAAATGCTGATAATCAGGATACTGAAAATACAGATATAACTGATAAAAGTGATATACAGTTAACTATTGAAAATAAAAAAAATGATTTACCTGATCAAACAGAATTAGAACATAATACTATTGATACAGAGTATGACCCTACTTTGGACTTACCACACTACAAATTTCCTACATTAGATTTACTTAAGGATTATGGCAGTGATTCTGTAAATATAAACAAAGAAGAACTTGAAGCAAATAAAAATAAAATTGTTAAAACTCTTAACAATTATGGAATAGAAATAGATAAAATAAAAGCAACTATAGGACCAACAGTTACCCTTTATGAAATAATCCCTGCCCCGGGAATACGTATTTCAAAAATAAAAAATCTTGAAGATGATATTGCTTTAAGCTTATCAGCTCTGGGAATTAGAATAATAGCTCCTATACCGGGAAAAGGTACTATTGGCATTGAAATACCTAACAGAAACAAAGAAACAGTGTCAATAAAATCAATACTATCTTCTCAAAACTTTCAAAATTCAAATTTTGACCTGCCAATAGGTCTTGGAAAAACTATTTCCAACGAATGTTTTGTCTATGACTTAACAAAAATGCCACACTTGTTAATGGCTGGTGCAACAGGACAAGGAAAGTCAGTAGGACTAAATACTATTATAGCATCTTTATTATATAAAAAACATCCTTCACAACTAAAATTTGTGCTGATTGACCCTAAAAGAGTAGAACTGACCCTGTTCTCAAAAATAGAACGACATTTTCTTGCAAAACTACCCGACTCCGAAGAAGCAATCATTACTGATACCCGAAAAGTTGTAAGAACTCTTAACTCTCTTTGCATTGAAATGGAACAAAGATATAACCTGTTAAAAAATGCTCAAGCCAGAAATATAAAAGAATACAATATAAAATTTATAAAAAGAAAACTTAATCCTGACAAAGAACATCGCTTCTTGCCTTACATAGTACTAATTATTGACGAATTTGCTGATTTAATGATGACCGTAGGCAAAGAAATTGAAATGCCTATTGCCAGATTAGCCCAATTAGCACGGGCTACAGGAATACATCTGATAATAACAACACAACGACCATCAGTAAATATTATAACAGGAACTATAAAAGCAAACTTTCCTGCACGAATGGCTTTCAGGGTAATGTCTAAAATTGACTCCCGCACTATACTTGATTTAAATGGTGCTGACCAACTAATAGGACGTGGCGATATGCTCTTATCCATAAATAATAAACTTGTACGATTACAATGTGCTTTTGTTGATACACCGGAAGTTGAACAAATAACATCTTTTATAGGAGCACAAAGAGGATATACAAGTGCTTTTCATTTGCCGGAATATAACGATGAAACAGATGAAAAAAATAACAATACAGATGCATCTGATAGAGATGAAATGTTTGAAGAAGCGGCAAAAATTATTGTTCTTCATCAACATGGCTCTACTTCTTTATTACAACGAAAACTAAAAATAGGATATAACAGAGCAGGAAGAATTATAGACCAATTGGAAGACGTAGGAATAATTGGTCATTTTGAAGGAAGTAAAGCAAGAGAAGTAAGAATTAAAGACCAGATATCTTTGGAACAATTATTGAAAGATATTAAATAAAACAATAGAACAATGAAACAATATAACTTGTAACCTGCAACTTTGATATAATTACAAAAATATAAACAGATGAAAAAAATATTTATATTATTATCTCTGATAATATCTTTAACCTTACTTTGTAATGCTCAAACAAAAAAAGCAGAAAAGGACAGTAAAATTATTCTTGAAGAACTAAGTAAAAAAACACAATCTTATAAGAATATTAAAATTGAATTTACTTATGTAATGAAAAACGAAAAAGAAAATATAAACGAAAGCAAAGACGGAATTATATTAATAAAAGGAGATAAATATAATCTAAATATTGCCGGACAAAATGTTATCTGTGATGGAAAAACAATATGGACATATATTAAAGATGCTGATGAGGTACAAATAAATACTGTTGAAGATGATGATGAGTCAATGAATCCTAAAAAAATTCTTACTTCTTATGATAAAAATTATAAATCTAAATTAATAAGAGAAGGACATAAAAATAATAAAACTGTTTATGTTATAGATTTAACACCTCTTGAAGGAAAAGCTTTTTATAAAATACGTCTGATTATTGACAAAACAAAAAAACAAATATTAAAGTCAACTATATATGATAAAAATGGAAGCTTATATCTCTATATTGTGAAAAAATTTATAACTGATATAACCATAAAAGATTCTAATTTTACCTTTGATAAATCTAAATATCCTGATGTTGAAGTAATTGATATGAGATAAATAGAACTATTACAAAAAAATAAATTAAAATTTTAAATATTTTTTGTAGAATATAAAAAAATATTATACTTTTGCAATCTTAAAAAAAACAACAATGGTCCGTTCGTCTAGGGGTCAGGACATCAGGCTCTCATCCTGGAAACAGCAGTTCGATTCTGCTACGGACTACCATTTTTTTAAGCTTTATAAATTAAATCTAATTAGTGTCTGTTTATTGAAAATTATTGAAATTAAAGATATAATAACAAAAAATATAAATTTTAAATTATTTTTTAACTCAAAAAAAACGGTCCGTTCGTCTAGGGGCTAGGACGCCAGGTTTTCATCCTGGTAACAGCAGTTCGATTCTGCTACGGACTACTAAAAATAATAAAAAAATATGGCAAATCATAAATCTTCTGTCAAAAGAATACGCTCTGACAAAAAGAAAAAAACGCATAATAAATATTATGCAAAAACAATGCGTAATGCTGTAAAAGATATCAGAAACAGCACTGATAAAACAAAAGCAGAAAAAGAACTGCCACAAGTAATATCAAAAATTGATAAACTTGCTAAAAATTCTGTAATACATAAAAATAAAGCAGCAAATTTAAAATCCAAATTAACAAAAAAAGTTAACTCTTTGTAAGTTCTTTCGTTAAAAAACAATTATTTTTTTAACGTTTTTAGGACCATTAGTGATGATATCGCATTAGTTATCAGGCATTCGTTCCAATAAATACGGAATTTGCAATCAGTAGCCAAACATGATTACCTGACCGATTAATCGTTTGAGTGATTTTAAAATAAAATCACTCAATTTGGGTTTTATAAAAAATATTTTTTTACCAAAAAGTGTCAAAATTTTATAGATTAGATACTAAAACAGCCAATATTTTTTTGTTTTATTTGATGAATGAATATAAAAATAATATCTCTATAAAAAATTGGGATGAGAATGACCGTCCACGCGAAAAATTTATCTTAAAAGGAAAAAACACCCTAAGCGATGCTGAACTTGTCGCTATCCTTATTAGATCTGGAAACAAAAAAGAAACTGCCATAGACCTTGCCAAAAGAATTCTAAACTATGTCCACAATAATCTTATTGAATTATCTAAATTAACTATAAATGACCTTACAAAATTTAATGGAATAGGACAAGCAAAAGCAGTAACAATTTTAGCCGCCCTTGAACTCGGAAGAAGAAGAAGAGAAGCCGAAGCTGTAAAACGTTCTAAAATCACATCTAGTAAAGACATATTTGAAATATTTCAAAGTAACATATCTGATATTCAATATGAAGAATTTTGGATGCTATGCTTAAACAAAGCAAACAAAATATTAAAAAAAATATGTATTAGCAAAGGAGGAACTTCTGCCACAGCAGTAGATCCTAAAAAAATTTTTAAACTAGCCCTTGATAACAATTCTTCTTACATAATACTTTGCCATAATCACCCGTCAGGTAATATACAACCAAGTAATGAAGATATAAAATTAACAAAAAAACTGAAAGAAGCAGGCAATTCATTAGATTTACCTGTCCTTGACCATATAATCATTGGAGATGAAAAATATTATAGCTTTGCAGATCAGGGTATAATTTAATAATCTGTCTAAGGTGAATAAAAAAATTAAATACAATAAATGATAAAATTATTAACCATAGTAGGAGCAAGACCACAGATAATAAAAGCAGCAGCATTGAGCCGTGCTATTAAAAATAAATTTTCTGACAAAATAATTGAGGTCATTGTCCATACAGGACAACATTATGACAAAGATATGTCAAAAATATTTTTTGACCAACTGGAAATACCAAAACCCAAATACAACTTAGACATTGGCTCTGCAAGTCATGGAAAACAAACAG